>NZ_CFHWOM010000033.1:0-45972 GCF_984391705.1 Vibrio sp.
ACCCGCGACAACTGGAATCACAATCCAGGGCTCTACCAACTGAGCTATAGCCACCACTGATTTTTACCGATATTCCCCAGGCGAATGGTACGCCCGAAAGGATTCGAACCTTCGACCTTTGGCTCCGGAGGCCAACGCTCTATCCAACTGAGCTACGGGCGCATGCCCTATCGGCGGAGTGGAATAATACGTATATCACACTATGCCGTCTAGTACTTTTTCAACTTTTTTTATCGTTTGACGCCTTTTTCAACAATTAAAGTGTGATAAACCCCTATTTCCCATTAGATAACTGATTACAAGGAGGTAACTTGCTGTTTATTGCAACAAGTTAACAGGATATAATCACCCATTATTTACATTGATTTAACAGCAAGTTTCTCTTCTTATATGTATAGAAAGCCGCTGTAGGTCATAATCACACTCTAATAAATGGGTAAGCACGAACTTACCTTCAGGAATGTAAAGTGAGTTTAATGGATATGTCTCGAAAAATCTTAACCGCTTTGGTCGCTGCAGTAACTTTTTCTAGCGCCTCTTTCGCAGCTAACGTAAGCCAAGAAGAATATGATGCAATTGCTGAGCGCATTGCACCTGTCGGTGATGTTTACCTAGCGGGCGCAGAGCCAGTTAAAGTAGAACCAACCGGTCCACGCGATGGCGCGACTGTTTACGGCACTTTCTGTATTGCTTGTCACGCATCTGGTGTAAGTGGTGCACCGAAAACAGGTAATGCTGGTGATTGGGCTCCACGTATTGCTCAAGGCAGAGATGTGCTAAATAACCATGCAATCAACGGCTTCAACGCCATGCCAGCAAAAGGCTCTTGTATGGATTGTTCTGATGAAGAAATCATCGCAGCTATTGATCACATGATCGAAGGCCTCTAAGGCTTAAATCAAGAATATAAAGAAAGGGCTTGGTTTTTTAACCAAGCCCTTTTTGTTTGGACCAACTGGATATCAGTTTTTATTAAACATCGCTTTTAAGTTCGCAATATGCGCCTGCCCTTTTGCCATTCGCTCTTCTTGCGTTTGTGGCTTCTTATTGACTTCCCACTCAACGTCATCAAATGGTAGTTCATCAAGAAAACGACTCTGACTTGGTTTTATTAACTCACCAAACTGACGACGCTCTTTACACATTGTAAACGTAAGCTCTCGTTGCGCACGTGTAATGCCCACATACATCAAGCGACGCTCTTCCTCGACATTGTCCTCATCGATACTGGTTTGGTGCGGTAGAATCCCCTCTTCTGAACCAATCAAGTATACATATGGGAACTCCAGGCCTTTCGATGCGTGTAACGTCATTAATTGAACCGCATCGCTGTCATCGTCTTCTTCTCCCCGCTCCATCATGTCACGCAAGGTCAAACGCTGAACCACCTCTTTAATCGTCTTCTCTTCTTGGTCGTAGTTGTCCCCCTCAAGGTCTGCCACAATCCAAGAGTAAAGATCCGAGACGTTCTTCATCCGCATTTCCGCCGCTTTCGGGCTTGCCGAAGTTTCGTACAACCAATCTTCGTAGTTGATATCTCGTACAAGAGAGCGCACCGCCTCAACCGTATCGCCTCGCTCCGCTTGGTCAGCAATTTTCACCAACCAAGCTGTAAAGCGGCGCAAATTTTCTAAACCGCGACCCGATAACGTCTGCTCAAGCCCCATTTCGAAACTTACTTCAAACAAGCTTTTACCGCGCATATTGGCGTAGCTACCGAGTTTCTCTAAAGTCACAGGGCCAATCTCTCGACGAGGCGTATTCACAATGCGTAAAAACGCGTTGTCATCATCTGGGTTCACCAATACTCTCAAGTACGCCATGATGTCTTTGATTTCTGCACGAGCAAAGAATGACGTTCCACCTGATAGCTTATAAGGCACTCGGTTTTGCATTAAAGATTTTTCAATCAAACGTGATTGATGGTTGCCGCGGTAAAGAATGGCATAATCTTTATATTCGGTCCGATTCAGGAATTTATGTGCAATCAGTTCACCCGTAACGCGTTCAGCCTCATGCTCTTCATTCTTTGCCAGTAATACCTTTAGTTTTTCACCGTCAGGAATTTCGGAGAATAGTGACTTCTCATAGACGTGAGGGTTATTGGCGATAAGAATGTTGGCTGCACGTAAGATACGACTGGTTGAACGGTAGTTTTGCTCCAATTTTATTAAGCGTAAATTGGGATAATCTTGACCCAAAAGCACTAAGTTTTGAGGTTTCGCCCCGCGCCACGAATAAATAGATTGGTCATCATCACCTACCACCGTCAAACGGCCACGTTCACCGACAATCAGTTTCACCAAATCATACTGGCTGGTATTGGTGTCTTGGTATTCATCAACTAATAAATAACGAATACGGTTTTGCCAGCGTTGGCGTACTTCTTCGTTTGTTTTTAGCAAGAGTACTGGTAGCGAAATTAAGTCATCAAAATCGAGAGCGTTATAAGCCTTCATCTGCTTTTGATACATCTCAAAGCAGAAAGCAAACAGCTGTTGTTGCTCACCTTTAGCCTGGGCTTTGGCCTGCTCTGGTGTCAGCATGTCGTTTTTCCAATTGGAGATACAACTCAATAGCTGACGCAGGAGATCTTTATCTCCATCAAGCTGCTGCTCAGTCAGCTCTTTAAGCAGAGCCATCTGATCTTGGTCATCGAATAGAGAAAAGCCGGACTTAAGGCCTAACGCTTTATATTCACGCTTAATGATGTTGAGACCGAGTGTATGGAATGTGGAGACCATTAAGCCTTTAGCTTCGTTTTTACCTAATGTTTGTCCAACACGCTCTTTCATCTCACGTGCCGCTTTATTCGTAAACGTCACCGCCGCGATGTTACGCGCTTTATAGCCACACTGCTGAACCAAGTAGGCAATCTTGTTAGTAATAACACGAGTTTTACCGGAACCAGCGCCAGCCAATACTAGGCATGGCCCTGATACATATTTTACGGCTTCGTCTTGTCTTGGATTCAGCTTCATAAGTGTCTCAAAGGTGAAAAATGTGGCGCATATAATAATGGCGCAACAGATCGATTGCTATGGTTAATCGTAAACCAATCAGCAACTCAACTGTTTCTTAATCACGATAATTTTATCTGATTAATTAAAAATCTTTATTGCACACTTGTATAGCTGTTAGGCTATAATGAATGAACGTTCATTCATTGTGGTGGGATTATGTCCAGTAACACCCAGATAGATAAACGCGAACAGATTCTTTCCGCGGCAGAAAAGCTAATTGCAGAGTCAGGTTTTCAAGGCCTCTCGATGCAAAAGCTAGCCAAAGAGGCGGGAGTTGCTGCAGGAACTATCTATCGTTATTTCTCAGATAAAGAGCACCTCCTTGATGAAGTACGTTTAATGGTTTCAAGACGAATTGCTGATGCTGTTCAAGCAGGTGTTAGCGATGATATGCCTTTGAAAGAGCGCTACCGCACGATGTGGCTCAATATTTGGACTTTAGCGGCTTCACATATTGATACCATAAGCAATCGCGTTCAGTATGAGTCTTTACCCTGTGCAAACAAACGCACAACAAGGGAACTTGAGCGAGAAATGTTTGCCCAAGTGGATCGCTTGTTTGTGGAAGGTAAAGAGCAAGGAATCTTTAAACCACTCGATAACGAAATTTTGTCAGGGCTCAGTTTTGAGGCCAGTGTCGCACTGGCTCGTAAACACGCTTTGGGGTTTTATCAATTGGATGACGATGCGCTCGATGCAGCAATCGAAGCCAGTTGGGATGCAATAATTAATCATTAACTTGGAGTTCTAATTAGAATGAAAAAGTGGACTTTCTTTATGTTGCTTATCGCAATTCTGCTGTTTGGCAGTGTGATAGGCTTCAATCTCTTTAAACAGCAGAAGATAGCCGAGTATTTGGCGAATCGACCTGAGCCTGAGTTCCCTGTTACTGTTACAGAAGTTCAGCCTGTTGACTGGGTACCTGTTATCGAAGCGATCGGTTTTATCGAACCTAACCAAGGTGTTACGGTTGCAAACGAAACGAGCGGTGTTATCGATAAGATTTCATTTGATTCGGGCACTCAAGTAGAAGAAGGCCAGCCTTTAGTACTGTTGGACTCTGAAGTTGAAAAAGCAAACTTGAAGAGTGCTCAAGCTAAGCTTCCTGCAGCGCAAGCAAAGTACAAGCGCTACCAAGGCCTGTACAAAAAAGGTTCTATTTCGAAAGAAGCTTATGATGAAGCAGAAGCAAACTACTTCTCCCTTCAAGCTGATATCGAGAGCCTAAAAGCAGCGATTGACCGCCGTGAAATCAAAGCGCCATTTGCTGGTGTTGTCGGTATTCGTAATGTTTACCTAGGTCAGTACCTACAAGCTGGCACAGATATCGTGCGTCTAGAGGACACCAGCGTGATGCGTCTACGCTTTACGGTTCCTCAAACAGACATCTCTCGCATTAGCTTAGAGCAAGAAGTAGATATCTTTGTCGACTCTTACCCAGAGATCGCATTCAAAGGCTCTATTTCTGCCATCGAGCCTGCTGTTAATATCCAAAGCGGTTTGATTCAAGTACAAGCAGACATTCCAAACAGCGATGGCAAATTACGTAGCGGTATGTTCGCACGTGCAAACATCATCCTTCCTAAGCTAGATAACCAAGTTACGCTGCCTCAAACAGCCATCACTTTCACTCTATATGGTGACAACGTGTACATCGTTTCTGACCAAGATGGTGAGCAGCGAGTGACTCAGCAAGTGGTTAAAGTGGGTGAGCGAACCAAAGATATCGCACACATTCTGGAAGGTGTGAAGCCTGGTGATGTCGTCGTCACATCAGGTCAAGTACGTCTAAGTAACCACGCGAAAGTTCGTGTAGTAGAAAGCGATGCGACTACTCCACCAGCTGAAACACCAATGCTGTAATTGGAGGCCTCATGCGCTTTACTGATGTTTTTATTAAACGTCCAGTTTTAGCGGTATCGATCAGCTTTTTGATAGCTCTACTTGGTTTACAAGCTATCTTCAAAATGCAGGTCCGTGAATACCCTGAAATGACGAATACAGTAGTGACGGTTTCGACCAGTTACTACGGTGCCAGTGCAGACCTTATCCAGGGCTTTATTACTCAGCCTTTGGAGCAAGCCGTCGCGCAGGCAGATAACATTGATTATATGACTTCGCAGTCGGTGCTAGGTAAATCTACCATCACCGTCAACATGAAGTTGAACACTGACCCGAATGCAGCATTGTCTGACATTTTGGCCAAGACTAACTCGGTTCGTTCTCAGCTACCTAAAGAAGCAGAAGACCCAACCGTAACCATGTCTACCGGTTCTACAACGGCAGTACTTTACATCGGCTTTACCAGTGACGAGCTTTCTTCAAGCCAAATCACTGACTACCTTGAACGTGTAATCAACCCTCAGTTGTTTACTGTTAACGGTGTATCTAAAGTCGACCTTTACGGTGGTATGAAGTACGCACTGCGTATCTGGCTAGACCCTTCTAAGATGGCAGCGCTTGGCTTAACAGCAACTGATGTTATGGGTGTATTGAATGCCAATAACTATCAATCTGCGACAGGTCAGGCAATTGGTGAATTTGTTCTGTACAACGGTAGCGCGGATACTCAGGTATCCAACGTTGAAGAACTCTCTAACCTAGTTGTTAGTACTGATGAAGGTGATGTGACTCGTTTGAGTGATATTGCAAAAGTATCACTAGAGAAAAGCCACGACGTTTACCGCGCAAGTGCTAACGGCCAAGAAGCGGTGGTTGCGGCGATCAACGCAGCCCCAAGTGCGAACCCAATCAACATCGCAGCTGACGTGCTGGAACTATTACCTCAGTTAGAGCGTAACCTACCAAGCACCATCAAGATGAACGTGATGTATGACTCGACCATCGCGATCAATGAGTCAATTCATGAAGTTGTTAAGACTATCGTGGAAGCAGCGCTGATCGTTCTTGTCGTTATTACCTTGTTCTTAGGTTCGTTCCGTGCGGTCATTATCCCTATCGTTACTATCCCACTCTCTTTGATTGGTGTTGCGATGGTAATGCAAGGTATGGGCTTCTCGTGGAACTTGATGACACTACTAGCAATGGTACTGGCTATCGGTCTGGTAGTAGATGATGCGATCGTTGTTCTCGAAAACGTCGACCGTCATATTAAACTGGGTGAGTCTCCATTCCGAGCTGCGATTATTGGTACTCGTGAAATCGCGGTACCTGTTATCGCAATGACATTGACGCTAGGTGCCGTATACGCACCGATCGCCTTAATGGGTGGTATCACCGGTTCGCTATTTAAAGAGTTCGCCTTAACTCTAGCAGGTTCGGTATTCGTATCAGGTATCGTGGCACTGACACTATCGCCAATGATGTGTTCAAAAATGCTTAAAGCTAACGAAGCGCCAAGCAAATTTGAACAGAAAGTTCATCACATCCTAGATGGCATGACCAATCGCTACGAGAAGATGCTAAAAGCAGTTATGCTTCACCGTCCTGTCATTTTGGCATTTGCGGTGATCGTATTTGCGAGCTTACCTCTGCTGTTTAAGTTCATCCCAAGTGAACTTGCGCCATCGGAAGATAAAGGCGTTGTGATGCTGATGGGTACAGCGCCATCAAATGCCAACTTAGACTTCATGCAGAACACCATGAACGACGTAAACGAAATTCTGTCTGATCAGCCAGAAGTAGCGTTTGCCCAGGTGTTTACTGGTGTGCCTAACTCAAACCAAGCATTTGGTATTGCGTCTATGGTGCCTTGGAGTGAGCGTGAAGCGAGTCAGTCTGAAGTAGCGAATCGCGTGGGTGGATTAGTCGGTAACGTTCCTGGAATGGCGGTAACTGCATTCCAGATGCCAGAGCTACCAGGTGCGGGTTCAGGCCTTCCAATCCAATTCGTTATCACAACACCGAATGCGTTTGAAAGCCTATTCGCGATTGCGACTGAAGTCCTAACCGAAGTTAAATCTAGCCCTATGTTTGTATATTCAGATCTCGATCTGAACTACGACTCAGCGACGATGAAAATCAACATCGACAAGGACAAAGCTGGCGCTTACGGCGTGACCATGCAAGACATTGGTATCACGCTAAGCACCATGATGGCCGACGGTTATGTAAACCGTATTGACCTAAATGGTCGCTCTTATGAGGTGATCCCTCAAGTTGAGCGTAAGTGGCGTCTAAACCCAGAGTCGATGAACAACTACTATGTTCGCAGTGCAAATGGTAAAGCGGTACCTCTAGGCAGTCTCATCACTATTGATGTTGTTGCAGAGCCTCGCTCACTACCTCACTTCAACCAGCTAAACTCAGCAACGGTTGGCGCGGTACCTGCGCCTGGTACCGCGATGGGTGATGCAATCAACTGGTTTGAAGGCATAGCGACCGACAAACTACCTAGCGGCTACAACCATGACTATATGGGCGAAGCGCGTCAGTACGTGACCGAAGGTAGTGCACTGTATGCGACATTTGGTTTAGCACTGGCGATCATCTTCCTCGTTCTGGCGATTCAGTTCGAGTCACTGAAAGATCCAATCGTTATCATGGTATCGGTACCTCTTGCAGTGTGTGGCGCGTTGATTGCTCTTGCATGGGGCGCGGCAACGATGAACATCTACTCTCAGGTAGGTCTAATTACCCTAGTTGGTCTAATCACCAAACACGGAATCTTGATCTGTGAGGTGGCCAAAGAAGAACAGTTGCACAACAAACTTGGCAGAATGGAAGCGGTAATGGAAGCGGCGAAAGTACGTCTACGCCCTATCCTAATGACCACTGCGGCGATGATCGCAGGTCTTATTCCACTGATGTATGCAAGTGGTGCAGGTGCGGCTCAGCGCTTTAGTATCGGTATCGTAATCGTTGCTGGTCTTGCGATTGGTACTCTGTTTACCCTGTTCGTACTTCCAGTTATCTACAGCTACCTTGCTGAGAAACATAAGCCTTTACCAGTCTTCGTAGAAGATAAAGACTTAGAGAAACTAGCCCGCATTGATGAAGCGAAAGCAGCGCAACGTGAGCTAGCCGACAATCACTAAGCTGATTACTAAAACAACCCCAAAAGGTCACTTCGGTGACCTTTTTTATTACTGGTCTCTTTTTTACTATTGAACTAGCGACTTTCTTGTAACGTTTAAATAGAATGTAGGCAAAGATACAGGAGTTTTAGTCACCATGTTTGACCCAAAAAAACTAGAGCAAATCGCTAAACAAATTCATGACTCTATGCCAGCCCCAGTAAAAGAGCTCGGTTCGGACGTCGACCAAAAAGTTCGCCAAGTAATCCAAGGCCAACTCAATAAGCTAGACGTAGTGAGTCGCGAAGAGTTCGATGTACAGACTCAAGTGTTGCTACGTACGCGCCAAAAGCTTACAGAAATGGAAAAGAAGCTGGCGGATTTAGAAGAAAAGCTGGCGGATAAATAATAAAAACGCTTCCCAGGTGGAAGCGTTTTTTAGTATTACTGTTCCGCTTTGAAAGCTATCTGAGAAGCTTGCTTGAAGCCCAAAGCAGAAACGGTATAAGTGTAGTCTTCCATCACCGTTTGTTCTGCTAGATTGATACTTCCAATCTTCACTTCTTTATTACCAATAAAGTGCCCATGTAAAAAGCTCTTACCCGCTTCAGTCGCTGGAGAATATTGGGCAAAACCATCATGGCAAACCCCTCTCATATCGATAAACTTGCCATCAACGGCAATCTCTCGATTTGGCAATGGTCGATCATCCGACCCTTGCTCATCTTCACCATTACAGCGATGGCCACGATCAACAAAGTGCAAACTGAAGTCACCATCAAAGCGAACCTTCAAATAGCCATAGTTATGCTCATCTGCGGCGATAGTATCAGAGACGACTTGAGCACCTAGACCTTGGACAAACTGCCACTGTTGAGTATCAAACTGGTGTTTATCAAGTTCTGGTAGCGGGCGCCCCATCGCCAAACACATGGTCGACGTTAAGCTCAACACTGCACTTACTATAAATTTGTTCATGGCTACTTCCACCTCATTGATTCTACGCTCACGATCTAACCACATTAAAGGTGTCATTAGGCTTCAATATGTAAGGCTCCTACAGAGTTTTGACTGACTTTTTACCTCAGATAAAACAAAAAGGGCTTGGTCACGGCGACCAAGCCCTTTCAATTAGATGTTGTGTTTTATTTTGTATTTATTGACCCCAGTCTATCTGGAGTTCTTACTGCTTTGCTTTAGTGCAATTACGCAGATTGTATATTCGAAGCTAAGAGCTTCGTTCCCTAAGGGAACAAATTACGCTGAATTAAGGTTTCATTTCTAGGAGAAGGCGCGAGTTTACGTTAGTAAATGAGCACCTTCGACACCGAAATGGAACCTTAAGGCAAGTAATTAGCCACCTACCGCGATGTTCTTCATATCAGTCATGTACCCACGTAGCTCTTCACCGATGTACTCAACTGGGTGGTTACGGATAGTATCGTTTACCGCGATTAGCGTTGCGTTATCAACTTGGTTAGACGTTTCGCCTAGACCTTTACCGATTACGTCTGTACCTACTGAAGGCATGAACTTCTCACGTAGTAGCGGTGTTGCTACGTTAGCAAATAGGTAGTTACCGTATTCTGCTGTATCTGAGATTACTACGTTCATTTCGTATAGACGCTTACGTGCTACTGTATTCGCGATTAGTGGTAGCTCGTGTAGTGACTCGTAGTACGCTGACTCATCGATGATGCCTGATGCTGTCATCGCTTCGAATGCTAGCTCAACGCCGGCACGAACCATAGCAACCATTAGGATACCGTTGTCAAAGTACTCTTGCTCAGAGATTTCTACGTCGCCTGCTGGGTAGTTTTCAAATGCTGTTTCACCCGTCTCTGCACGCCAGCCTAGTAGGTTTGCGTCATCGTTAGCCCAGTCAGCCATCATAGTGCTTGAGAACTCACCAGTGATGATGTCATCCATGTGCTTGTTGTAAAGCGGACGCATTAGCTCTTTTAGCTCTTCAGATAGCTCAAATGCTTTGATTTTCGCAGGGTTTGATAGACGGTCCATCATGTGCGTAATGCCACCGAATTTCAGTGCTTCTGTGATGGTTTCCCAACCGTACTGAAGAAGTTTACCTGCGTAGCTTGGGTCAATGCCGTCAGCAATCATTTTCTCGTAAGATACGATAGAACCCGCTTGTAGCATGCCACATAGGATGGTTTGCTCACCCATTAGGTCAGATTTAACTTCAGCAACGAATGAAGACTCTAGACAACCTGCGCGGTGACCGCCTGTACCTGCTGCCCATGCTTTCGCGATATCCCAGCCTTCACCTTTAGGGTCATTTTCTGGGTGAACGGCGATTAGTGTAGGAACACCGAAACCACGCTTGTACTCTTCACGAACTTCTGTACCTGGACATTTAGGCGCAACCATTACAACCGTTAGGTCTTTACGGATTTGCATGCCTTCTTCAACTACGTTGAAGCCGTGTGAGTAACCTAGTGCTGCGCCTTCTTTCATTAGCGGCATTACCGTTTCTACAACGTTAGTGTGCTGCTTGTCTGGAGTCAGGTTGATTACTAGGTCTGCTTCAGGGATTAGCGTTTCATAGCTTGCTACTTCAAAACCGTTTTCTTTTGCGTTCTTGTAAGACTGACGCTGCTCGTCAATCGCTGCCTGACGCAGTGCATACGCTACGTTTAGGCCAGAGTCACGCATGTTTAGACCTTGGTTTAGGCCCTGAGCACCACAACCAACAATAACGACTTTCTTACCTTTCAGGTAATCCGCTTCTGTTGCGAATTCGCTGCGGTCCATGAAACGACAACGACCTAATTGGTCTAGCTGCTCGCGTAGGTTTAAAGTATTGAAATAGTTAGCCATCTGGGCGCTCCTTAAAAGAATTTTTCCATTGAGGTCGGTCGTTTTGTTACCGAATGAGTTCATACTAAAACAGACATTCTGTTGCTTAAAGTGATATATTCACAATTAGTAATTGCAATTAATGCAACAGGGATGTGACCTTTTCATGAACATTAAATGTCTGCAGCTGTTCATTCATCTGTGTGATAGTAAAAGCTTTGCTAAGACTGCCTCGGCAATGCATATCAGCCCTTCAGCTCTCAGCCGCCAGATCCAAAAATTGGAAAGCGATACTGGTCAAGCGCTGTTTCTGCGTGACAATCGCAGTGTCGAACTGACCCCTGCTGCGAAAAAACTATTACCTGTGGCTCTGAATATCTTGGGAGAGTGGCAAAACTACAATGCGCAGCTAAAAGGACATGACGAAGAACTAAAGGGGGAAATTCGCTTATTCTGCTCAGTAACCGCCAGTTACAGCCATTTGCCCGAGCTGCTCTCTGAGTTTCGTCTCCAGCACCCCTTTATTGAATTCAAACTTTCAACTGGCGACCCCGCACAAGCGATTGGCAAAGTATTAGCTGATGAAGCAGATATTGCTATCTCTGCTCAACCGGAACAGTTACCAGCGCGAATCGAGTTTGAAACCATCAGTGAGATTCCGCTGTCTGTGATCGCCCCGGTTGGGGTAAGTAATTTTGCGGAAGAGTTGAGAAAAGATAAGCCTGATTGGTCTGTGATTCCATTTATTGTCCCAGAGTCAGGTACCGCCCGAGACCGCGCCAATGCTTGGTTTAAATCAATGAAGATTAAACCTAACATCTATGCTCAAGTGTCAGGTCATGAAGCGATTGTCAGTATGGTCGCGCTCGGGTGTGGTGTCGGTATTGCGCCAGATGTGGTGATCAACAACAGCCCAGTTAAAGAGAAGATAGAACGGCTCAAGGTCGCCGCTTCGGTCAAACCCTTTAAGCTTGGGGTGTGCTGCAAGCGCTCACAGCTGGATAACCCGCTAGTTAAAGCCTTATGGGAGATGGCGCACGATACTTATATCGCTCCTTAATCATCACAGCTCCAAATACAACAAAGCCACCGTTTTTTCAGAAATCAAGAAACTCGGTGGCTTTTGTAATTAAAGCAGTTTTCTAAATAGTTGGAGTCACAGCTAGGCGTCAAACAACCTTATTCCCCTGAGCATAGTGCGCTATGTGATTGGGTCGGCCGGCGCTCCGGGAAGGTTGTGAAGCCAACGACGCTGTGGCTTCAAATATGACGAAAACTTAGATGACGCGAGAGAACTGCTGCTGCCTAGCCTTAGCTCTAAGATACTTATCGAAACACATACAGATGTTACGAATCAGCAAGCGGCCACGTAGGGTTACTCGAATCTCTTTATCGTCGACTTCAACCAGCTCATCATTAATAAACGTCTGAAGTAGTTCTAAATCTTCTTTAAAGTACTGATTAAATTGCACCTTAAACTCAGACTCAATCATGGTCTTATCCAGTTTAAAGTTACAGATAAGCTGTTTAATCACTTCGCGACGCAGTAAGTCATCACTATCAAGAGCCACGCCTTTCCATAATGCGTGGCGCTGATCACTCACTTGCGCATAGTACTTTTTCAACTCTTTCTGGTTCTGCGCGTAAGCATCGCCAATCATTGAAATCGCAGAGACACCGAAGCCCACTAGATCGGCTTCACCTTGGGTTGTGTAACCTTGGAAATTGCGGTGAAGCACACCTTCACGCTGCGCCACAGCCAACTCATCATCTGGCTGAGCAAAGTGATCCATACCAATAAACTGATAGCCAGCATCGGTTAGCGTTGCAATGGTATCTTGTAGGATGGCCATTTTCTCTTCAGCGACAGGTAAATCTTCATCTTTAATTTTGCGCTGAGCCGCAAATAGCTGAGGCATATGGGCATAGTTAAACACCGATAAACGACCCGGCTGCATCTCAAGGACTTGTTTTAGTGTGTCAGCAAATGAATCTTTGGTCTGTTTTGGTAAGCCATAAATCAAATCTAGGTTAGTCGAACGAAAACCTAGTTCTTTAGCGCGCGCAACCATGGCAACGATAAAGTCTTCATCTTGCTCACGGTTTACCAGTTTTTGCACTTCTTTATTGAAGTCTTGTACGCCAATACTTAAACGGTTGAACCCTTCACCACGCAGGTGATCCAGCATATCTAGCTCGATTTCACGCGGGTCAACTTCGATACTGATTTCAGCATCACCTTCAAAGTAGAACTCGCCACGAAGAATCGCCATTAATCGGCTAATTTGCGCTTTGGTTAGGAAAGTTGGTGTACCACCACCAAAATGCAGTTGAGTCACTTTGCGCTCTTGCAGTAATGCCGCTCTGGTACGGATCTCCAGCTCCAATACATCAAGATACTCATCCGCTTTATGAGCGTGACGCGTAATCACCTTGTTACAGCCACAGTAGTAGCAAAGCTTGTGGCAGAAAGGGATATGGATATATAGAGAAAGCGGTCGCTCTGGATACTGTGTACAAGCCATGTCGTAATCAGAAACCGTAAAGGCTTCATGAAACTCGAGTGCTGTTGGGTATGAGGTATAGCGAGGACCAGAATAGTTGTACTTATCCAGTACCGCTTGATCCCAGACAATTTGTTGGCTTGCGACGACAGGCTGCGACATGTTGGTATTTCCGTTTGGGCTTAATGCTTAGCTGGCTTGAGTGCCATTGTAATTAGCAGGCTATTTTGCCACACCTGAGTTCAACTCGCGGGTAGCCGGACTGCTTTTTGAGTAGCAATACTCAGAATTGATAACTCGATCACTACCCCATAAGTGTAAGCGATCGAGCTATAAAAACATCCACCTAGATCATTTGAATGTTGATCTGGTTGTTGAGAGGTTGAACCTTTTTCTGCAGTAGCTTCAGCTCTTCGATGATCGCATCTTGAAGACGCGATTCTGCTTTGTGACGCTCTAGGTTTTGTTTCATGCGGTCTTTCTTCACCAAACTTTGGCGATCTTCACCACGAGCCATATCTTTTACGATATGGAACAACTCTGACGTAGCTGGGTACTCTTTATCAAAATCGACCCTGTCATCACCCTGCACATAATCCATAATGTTATAGAGTCGGATGCTAATTTCCGACAAGTCACATTGTCCTTGTATACCGGCTAAACAAAGCACATGAACACTTTCAAAGATGTTAGCGTTACGCTTTTCAATTGCTAACTTCTGGTGCTGCAGTTGCAATTCCTTTTGCTTCTTAAGCTGGAGCAGAAGGTAACCTGCATATGACGCTAAGCCGAGGATAATCGCTCCACCCGTAATGGCTAACAAGGTTACATTCATCGCTTACTTATCCTTTAAATTGGTCTAGGTCCAAATCTTCAAATTGTGATAGAAGATCGTCATCAGAGCCAGCATCACCCTTTACGGTACTGTCTGTCTCTTGCTCAGACTCATCTTCATCATAAATGCCAAGTTGCTTCATCAATACTTCGATACGCGCTAGTTTCTCGTCAACGTACTTCTGTAGACCTGCACCTAGGTTTTCACCTTCTTCAATACGGTCTAGCAATACATTCAGCTGCGCATCATTTTCTAGCATCGCCAGCTCTTGCTCCGCACTCAAACGGCGCTCTGTTTTGCTAAGCTTCTTCTGAGGCTCTACCACAAGTGGAATTTTCTTTTTACTGCCTAAGCGAGGGTCACGTTTTTGGCCAGCCGCTTGCTGCTTACCAGCCTTCGCTTCAGAATTACGACCACCTGTCTTTAGACCTTTACGCTTTTTGTCTTTCTTACGCAGACGTCCTTCAACATCTGACTGAGTGCGGTTACGAACAACAACAACGTCGCCATTACCGCCAGATCTTACTTTTTTACTACGGCTCATTACTGGGCTTTCCTCAGTAAAATTACATCATTACCTATAAATTCAAGCTCGAGCTGATCCCGCTCTGCCAAATATTGAAACGTTTTACGACTGAAAAACACCACGTGAGTCAGATCGTTTTTGTAATGCCATGAGGCGAATGCTTCAACATCAATGACCATCTTAGTCATAAGACCAATCCAGCCACCGGGCTTAACTAAATTTAACCATTGCTGCCACACCAGGTTGGGCTCATAAAGATGCTCAATCACTTCTGTAGCAGTCATAAAATCATACGACGTGCCTAATACCGCTTTATCTGGGTGGTAGTAGATATCGTATAAATTCATGGTGTGCCCCTTCTCTTCCAACATTAATGACAATGTAGGACCTGGGCCACAACCAAAATCTATCCCATGAGAGTTTGGTTTAATACGCTCTAATATGGGGTCTGCAACCCGAGATAAAAAGCGTCGATAGCCTTCGTCTTCCGGGTTGTTCTCATGCATATCATAGTGTGCTTTTTCTTGCTCCGCATCTAAACGCTGGTCCGGATTCACGAACACAAGTTCACATTGCGAGCACTGAAGATATTCTCTGCGCTTATCTTGATGGTAGTGCTGAGTATCTAGGCTTTGGCAAAGGGGGCAATTATGCATATCGACTGCGTTAACTCATCCTCAAACGGGGGATGCGAAACATACCAGAAACTGGCGTTAGAGTGGAGCACTATTGTGCAAATAATCATCGATTCATTGAAATTTAGAGATAAAAAAAGCGATAGGGTTAACTATCGCTTTCTAAATGCCTTACGGCCAAACTGTGTTGTACTGATTTCAGTACACCAATATTCCATTTGTTTTTGGTGCTTTCCCTGCCAAAAGTGTTGTTTGCCACCATCCTGGTGAATTTTGGCTTTCCTTTTACTTCCTGCTACCTGGGTTAATCCTTAACCTGATCCGTTTCACTGTCTTAAACCATTAGACAAGGTGACCATCCGTATCCAGTAGGCTTCCTACCTACCCTGCATCCTGCTTATCACCCAAGCTATCCTAGCTTGCGTCCTTGGAGACCTCCTGGTCTGAATTCCGTTATCAGCGTCCTACCGATGAATACACTTTACCGCTTTGGTTCGAGCGAACAATCCCTGAAAAAAAATATTTAGCCATTATTTTTTGCCAAAATTGAAACCTTTTATTTTTCAATCGCTTACACAAAGACACTAGACATCCAAGCAATCAAGTATGGCAAATATCTTACACCAAACTGAGAAAGATGCAGTTTCACCGCTTAAGCTCATATGTGATGTCGATCATACGAAAAAGCCCAGAGGACTCTCTGGGCTTTTTCAATACAACTAGTTGCTCGAACAAAATTTTTAGGGCTTAGTGCAGGCCACCAACGTACTTAGAAAGAGTATCGATATCTTCATCCGTTAGCTTCTTCGCGATATCACGCATCATTGCGTTCATATCGTTACCACGAGAGCCGTCACGGAATTTCTCTAGCTGAGCTTTAATGTAGTCAGCGTGCTGGCCAGAAATCTTAGGGAAGCCAGACAGTTCGGTACCGTTACCACGAGGGCCATGACAAGCAATACATGCTGTTAGACCACGTTCTGCATCACCTGCGGTGTAAAGTACTTTACCCGCTTCAACAACGTTTTCAGGTGTTGTGTTGTGAGAGATAGGCAGAGATGCGTAGTAAGCACCTAGGTCTTTCATATCTTGCTCAGATAGCGGCATAGCCATGCCACTCATCACAGGATCCATACGACCTTGTTTACCATTGCTAGTCATACCCAATTTCAGATCTCTAAGTTGCTTCTCAATATACTTAGCATGCTGACCCGCAAGTTTAGGGTACATAGCGAGTTGACTGTTGCCGTCAGCACCATGGCAGGCAACACAGGTTTGAGATTTTGCTTTACCAGCTTCAATACTGCCTTGGGCCCATACAGAGCAACTGGCTAAAAGACTCAAGATTAGCGCTAATTTCTTCATGACATTCCATTATAATTATCAAGCTTCCAGTACCACTTGCTGTTGCCAGTCGTGATACAATAGGCGACCTTATGCCGAGCACGGTTATTTTACACAATTTCACAAAAAAGTAATCAATCGACTACACAAAGTCGAGATGGAGTTAACAGTGAGCGTAAAAATTCATTATCAAAACACGCATTTCATCACGAGTGCGCCGGATATCCGCGCCTTGCCAACCGATGAAGGCATCGAAGTTGCGTTTGCAGGGCGCTCCAATGCGGGTAAATCTAGCTCTCTAAATCGCCTGACGAACCAACGTAGTCTTGCAAAAACCAGTAAAACCCCTGGTCGAACACAATTAATTAACCTTTTTAAGGTCACTGACGGCTGCCACATTGTCGATCTTCCTGGGTATGGTTTTGCTCAAGTTCCGCTTGAAATGAAGAAAAAGTGGCAAAAATCTTTAGGAGAATACTTACAAAAGCGCCAAAGCCTGAAAGGTCTTGTGGTACTGATGGATATTCGCCACCCAATGAAAGATCTCGACCAACAGCTTATCTTCTGGGCTGTTGACAGCGGTATCCCAGTTCAAGTTCTGTTAACAAAAGCAGACAAACTGAAAAGTGGCGCTCGCAAAGCTCAAGTATTGAAGATCAAAAAAGATGCAGTAGGTTTTGGCGGTGATGTAAGCGTAGCGGCCTTCTCGTCACTAAAAGGCATCGGTGTCGATACACTCCGTAATAAGCTTGATGAATGGTTTGCTCCTGCACTTGCAGACTCATTAGTTGAAGAGATCGTTGAAGAAGAGAATATCGACGACGAACAACCATAATCACCATTTGGCACATCAATCATTCTCGAAAGCCCTGCAACTATGCAGGGCTTTTTCTTTATTCCATTGAGAATAGCGGATATTCCAATAATAGAATTCCGCCTCTTTATACTGGCCTCAATGCAAAACCACTTAATAGGCGAGTCAAAAATGAAATCTATCACTTCCCTATCGCTTGCGATGGTCTTTTCAATGTCTGCTCATGCGAGCCTTATCGCTGATAAATCAGGCATCAATGAAAAGGACTATATATACGACATGCATCAGTGTGAGACGCTAGCTGGTCAAGTTCAAAAAGAGACTCGCTCTCGCGGTGCTGTAGGTGGTGCATTGAAAGGTGCAGCCGTCGGTGCTGCAGGTAGTGCAATTGCTGGAGGCTCTGGTACTCAGGGGGCAAAAACTGGTGCCGCAGTTGGCGGAACTGCCGGAGTAATAGGTGGAAGTCGAGATCGTAGAGCAAACCAAACTGCCTACAAACAGGAGCAACATGTTGTCATGAGAAACTGTATGACAAATCGAGGCTATACCGTTCTCAATTGATAAAAACAAAACGCCCCACCTTCATGGCGGGGCAACGGGAGAGAAATAGGAGGTAATAATTATTATGTGCCGATGATTATGGATAAATCGTCGCAATGCAATCCTTACTCTCTTCCCTCTTTTAGCACAACCCAAATAACAAAAAAAATCACATAAGCGCCTGTTATAAAAGAACTTAATCTCGCAACTGGTTTACTCTTCGCTTCTGTTACTTTATTAGTTTCCTAACAAAAATAACTAAACTGTGATTGGCATTTTTTTACAAAGGTTATGAAAGTTACAAAAAGAAGAACTTATTACGTGAGTCAGTAACTGAAGAAGATGTTAATAGGAAATATTGACGGAAACTGAGGATAAAGTAGTTAGAGGACTGATTTTTATGATTTTTTCTTTGCCACAATAAAAAACGCCCCAGTCAAAAACTGACTGGGGCGGCTGAATCAGCCTAATCCAATAACGTGAAACAAAAGGTCTGAAAGATAGAACATCTTACCTCTGTACCCTACGCCGTTAAATGTACAACAATTGGTCAGAAATGGAAACTGTTTTTGTAATTTTTTTTCATTGAAATTTTGTTAAATAACATTTCACCAAATTTGATTGGCACTTAATTGGCGACAAAAAAAAGCCAGCGTTTGTGCGCTGGCTCATATTATTTCTCATTTTTAGCTCACTTTATGTCTAGTGAGCCTGATCCCAGTTATCACCATGACCTGCCTCAGCAACTAACGGCACATCTAACTCTGCAGCTGATTCCATTAATTCTTGTACTTTACTTTCAATTTCGGTCAAAGCTGACTCTTCAACTTCAAATACCAATTCATCGTGTACTTGCATCAATAGCTTAACGCGACCAGCACCTTCCGCTTGAATCCACTCATCCACAAGCAGCATTGCTTTCTTGATGATGTCTGCCGCGGTGCCCTGCATTGGTGCGTTGATTGCAGCACGTTCAGCCGCTTTACGACGCATACCATTACGTGATTGGATCTCTGGCAGATGTAAACGACGACCAAAGATGGTTTCTACGTAACCTTGCTCGGACGCTGCACTGCGCGTGTCTTCCATGTACTGCATAACGCCAGGGTAACGCTCGAAGTATTTGTTCATGTAGTCTTGCGCTTCACCACGTGGGATACCCAGTTGCTTCGCCAAACCAAATGCACTCATACCGTAGATAAGGCCAAAGTTGACCGCTTTAGCACGGCGACGCTGCTCTGAGCTCACTTGGTCAATGGTGGTGCCCATGATCTCAGCTGCCGTTGCAGCGTGGATATCTTTGCCTTGTTGGAACGCTTCGAGTAGTGCCTTATCACCCGAGAGGTGAGCCATGATACGCAGTTCAATTTGAGAGTAATCGACTGCCATGATCTTAAAACCGTGTGGCGCAACAAATGCCTGACGAATACGACGACCTTCATCATTACGAATTGGAATATTTTGCAGGTTTGGATCGGTGGATGATAGACGACCTGTCGCTGTTACCGCTTGATGATAAGAAGTATGCACACGCCCCGTTTCAGGGTTGATCATCTTCGGTAGCTTGTCAGTGTATGTCGATTTGAGTTTTGCTAAGCCACGATATTCCAGAATTAGTTTTGGTAGTGGGTAATCCAGAGCCAGCTCTTGCAGCACTTCTTCATTGGTTGAAGGCGTGCCTGATGGCGTCTTCTTAATAACAGGCAGGCCCATCTTATCAAATAGTAACGCTTGCAGTTGCTTCGGAGAGTTCATGTTGAACTCTTGCTCTGCGATTTCGTACGCCTTTTGCTCTAACTCATCAAGACGCTGAGCGATCTCTTGCGATTGAGCCGCTAGCTTCATGTCATCAATCAGAACACCGGTACGCTCAATCCGAGATAACACCGGTACGAGAGGTACTTCGATCTCTTCATAGATAGATTTCAGCTTTTCGTCTTGTTCGATATTACTCATTAGACGATTGTGCAAACGCAATGTCACATCAGCGTCTTCAGCGGCATAAGGAGACGCCTGATCGAGCTCAATCTGATTGAACGTCAGTTGCTTCTTGCCTTTACCAGCAATCTGTTCGAACGAAATGCAGCTGTGCTGAAGGAAACGCAGTGCCAAGCTGTCCATGTCGTGCTTGCCACCCACACTGTTGTAAACATACGAAGCGAGCATGGTGTCGTGTTTGATGCCTTTCATCTCAATACCGTAGCGCGCTAATACGCTCGCATCGTATTTAAGGTTCTGACCCACTTTCGCTTGAGCATCATCTTCAAGAATCGGTTTCAGTTGCTCTAGCACCCAGTCACGCTTTAACTGCTGTGGCGCATCTAGGTAGTCATGAGCGACAGGGACGTAAGCAGCCACTCCTTCTTCAGTCGCAAACGAAAGGCCAACCAGATTTGCAACCATGTAATCTAGGCTGTCAGTTTCAGTATCAAACGCAAATACCTCGGCCGCTTTGAGCTTATCTAGCCAAGCGTTAAAGCTCGCTTCATCTAAGATAGTCTCATATTGGCTGCGATCGATAGTCACGGCTGACGTATCCATCTCTACGCCACTAGACGCTTTCGTCGCACCTGTAGCAGCGCCCGATTTTTCGTCCGCTTCGACTACACCAGTGCCACCGTCAAGCAGCTCATTCAACCAAGACTTAAACACAAGCTGACCGTAAAGCTTAACCAGTTCATCTTTGTTTGGTTCTGCTTTTAGCAGCGATTCTGGTGTCTCTTCGAGTTCAACATCAAGCTTGATAGTCGCAAGTTCGTAAGAAAGCTGCGCATTGTCTTTATTATCGACCAGCTTCTTCGCCATGGTTTTAGAACCACGGAAGCCAAGCGGTGCAATGTCATCAAGATTTTCATACAGCTTATCTAGACCGCCAATGCCTTGCAGTAGTGCCGTTGCAGTCTTGTCACCCACACCCGGTACACCCGGAATGTTATCGACTTTATCGCCCATTAACGCCAAGTAATCGATGATAAGCTCTGGTGGGATACCAAACTTCTCAACCACGCCCTCACGATCCATCACCACGTTAGTCATGGTGTTGATCAAAGTAACATTGTCATCCACCAGCTGAGCCATATCTTTATCGCCTGTGCTGATCAATACCGGCATGCCTGCTTGCGATGCTTGGTAAGCCAACGTACCAATCACGTCATCCGCTTCCACGCCAGGAACGCAGATCAACGGTAAGCCCATCGCACGAATTACATTATGTAGAGGCTCGATCTGACAACGCAGATCATCAGGCATTGGTGGACGATTTGCTTTGTATTCTGGATACATATCATCACGGAAAGTTTTACCTTTCGCGTCGAAGACTACGGCAATACGGTCAGAAGCGAACTGGCGCATCATGCTGCGTAGCATGTTAACCACGCCGTAAACCGCATTAGTTGGAATATCACCATTACTCATCGTGCCTGGGTAGGCATGAAATGCACGATATAGGTAAGAAGAACCATCGATAAGAATCAACGGATTATCAGGAATGTTAGCCATAGTCTTTACGTATCCAAAGAAAATGCAAAAAAGATCTGCTTAGGATGCCATGAGTCCGTCAGTGAATCCATTTTAACTCTCAGAACTCGACTCACACATTTGATTATTCTTATATCAATGGACACCATCATCTGTGGATAACTCTGTTTATATTATTTATTCACAGGATATAAAAACGAATTAAAAGCACAAGAAAAACAACATAAGCTAATGTAATAAAAGAAAATTATCAGAGATCGATCGTTGATAGATCGATCTTGAAATGATCTTGAGTTGTGGAAAAGACTATTGGTGTCCTTTTATTCGATCCCAAATTTCAGGCATAAAAAAAGCGACATCTTTCGATGTCGCCTAGCAAAAAGGGGTCAAAGCGAATTTAGGTGAATAAAGTGCTTTGCCATAAAGCTATAAATTACACTGGAAGCAATGTGAGCAATGTCGTGTCAAAAAGAACTCGTGCAAGTTCGATTAAGTTCAGTGTCATCACCGTCTCCAATTTGAATCTGGTAAGTCAACGTCCTTGTGAACTTCTCTCATTCCCTAAGACGAGATAAATAATAACCATTCTCATTTATCTCGTCAACATCTAAATGAGAAAAAATCTCATTTAATTTTTATGACACTGCTATAGCGACTTCAAAAAGTGTATGCGACTTTCTAGCAAAGGTTCTTTTTGTTCATAATTTTCAATTAGATAGCCATTCTTTATTAACAGCCTTAGCATGCTGGGAAACTGGTTACGCGACTTCACTCTGAGATATTTGTACCCTTGCTGTTGTACCCACTCTTCCTGCTGTTCCAATAAAGATTGAGCAACACCCTTATTTCTGGCTAGTGGTGATACTCCGCCAAACCAGCTATAGAAAGTCTCATCATCCAACTGGTATCCAATCTTAAACCCAAGAAGCTTATCCTCTTCTTGAGCAACTTGGATAAACCAACGCAGCTTACCCTCCAATCGAGCCGATAAACTTTCAACCGTTTCTTTATGGGCAAACTCATCAATCTGAGCCACAACTTGGACGCACTCTTCTAGCGTCCCTTGACGATAAATCACACTCATAGCTTTTCTCGCAATAAAAAGGCTGACAATCGCCAGCCTTTAGAAGTTGATCAATTCAAGAGATTACTCTTGTTCACCTTTCAAAAAGGTCGCCGCTTGTGCATTTTCTTCCGCTAACCACTCTGCCACATCTTTAGCAAAATAAGTAAGGATGCCGTCTGCACCCGCACGTTTAAAGCAAAGAAGAGATTCCATTACTGTCTCACGCTCTTTTAGCCAGCCGTTCGCAAACGCGGCTTTGTGCATCGCATATTCACCAGATACTTGGTAAGCAAACGTCGGGACTTCTAGTTCTGACTTCACACGGCGAACGATGTCTAGGTAAGGCATACCTGGCTTAACCATTACCATATCAGCACCTTCGTTCACATCCATCGCAACTTCATGGATTGCTTCATCGCTGTTAGCAGGATCCATTTGGTAGTTCTTCTTGTTACCGCCTTTTAGGTTGCTTGCACTGCCGACCGCATCACGGAAAGGACCATAATAACAAGACGCATATTTTGCAGAATACGCCATGATTTGGGTATTGATATAACCGGCTTGCTCAAGCGCTTTGCGAATCTCACCAATACGTCCATCCATCATGTCTGAAGGCGCGACTACATCAGCGCCCGCTTCCGCATGAGAAAGAGCTTGTTTAACCAAAACCTTAGTGGTCTCGTCATTTAGAACATAGCCATCTTCATCGATGATGCCGTCTTGACCATGAGTCGTAAATGGATCCAACGCAATATCGGTAATCACACCAATTTCTGGCACATGCTCTTTGAGTGAACGTACCGCGCGCTGAACCAAACCTTCAGGATTATACGCTTCTGCCGCACAAAGGCTTTTCGCATCTTGGTTTACCACAGGGAACAGAGCAATCGCAGGCACTCCTAACTGTGCAAGGTATTGTGCTTCTTCCAACATGAGGTCGATGGACAAACGCTCAACGCCCGGCATTGACTCAACCGTTTCGCGACGATCTTTACCCATTAAAATAAACATAGGGTAAATCAGATCGCTAACAGACAATTGGTTCTCCGCCATTAAGCGGCGGCTAAAGTCATGCTTGCGCATACGGCGCATACGACGGCCAGGAAACTGACCTTGAATAGAAACTGACACTCTGTTCTCCTTGTGTGGTGAAAGTGCTTGATTCGCATAATATCACTCCAAGTTTGAGACGCCAGAGAGAGAACGGAAAAATGCAGAAAATGACCAAAAGCTCACACTGCCGTATACTGAGCACACGAATGACCAATGAGAAATACCATGATCGATACCCATGCCCATATTTACGCTAGCGAATTTGATAATGACCGCGATGACGTCGTTCAGCGCGCTCTAGAGCAAGGGGTTGAAAAGATTCTATTACCAAACATCGACTTAGAGTCTATCCAACCAATGCTTGCAACCGAAGCCGCTTACCCAGATGTGTGTCGCTCTATGATGGGTTTGCACCCTTGCTACGTTGACAGCAATGTCAAACAGACATTAGATACTATCCACTCTTGGTTTGATAAACACAGCTTTATCGCTGTAGGTGAAATTGGTATCGACCTCTATTGGGATAAAACGTATAAAGCTGAACAAGAGATGGCATTCATCACTCAATTGAACTGGGCAAAAGAGATGAATTTACCTGTCGTAATTCACACTCGTGATTCAATTGAGGAAACCTTAGCACTGCTGCGCAGCGAACAGGATGGTTCTCTATCGGGGGTATTCCACTGCTTCGGCGGCAGTGTAGAAGAAGCGAAAGCAATCAACGATCTTGGTTTTCATCTAGGTCTAGGTGGCGTATCTACATTTAAAAATGGTGGTATGGATAAAGTCATTCCCCACCTAGACATGAACTATGTAATTCTAGAAACAGATTGCCCATATTTGGCTCCAGTGCCTCACCGGGGTAAACGTAATGAACCAGCATACGTATCATTGATTGCGCAAAGAATAGCCGACTTACGCAATTGTTCTATCAATGACATTAATACAATTACTAGCAAAAATGTTAAGCAACTGTTCTTATTGTGAAAATTGACAATTGATTAACGACATTTTTATCATTACATCGTGAGCTATGCCACACTTTTTACTTTTAAACAAACTGCAACTGATTTAACATTGCGTCTCAATAATTAGAAGGCGTCTTGTATGTGCAACCACGGTAGTTACTTACAAAGACAGCACCGAACATTTTTGCAAAAGTTGCTAGGTATTAAAGAAATCTACATATGTTCTCACTGTGGGCATACTATCAAGGTTAAATAGTTCCTCGCGACAGTATGAGATGTATTGGTACTGTCCATAAACAAAAAAGCTTGCCGTGAGGCAAGCTTTTTTGTTTTATCGAACTCTAATCTACGCTTCTTCTTGCTCTTCTTCATTTTCATCTTTGCGAACGTAAAAGCGCGCAAAAAACAAACCAACCTCAAAAAGCAAACACATTGGTATCGCAAGCAAGGTTTGAGAGATCATATCTGGTGGCGTTAGCATCATACCGACAATAAACGCACCAACAATGATATACGGACGTTTCTCGCTCAGGCTCTTAGGGTTCGTTGCCCCTGTCCAACATAACAAGATAATCGCCACCGGTACTTCGAACGCGATACCAAAGGCCAAGAACAACGCTAGAACGAAGTCGAGATAACTCGAGATATCCGTTGCGAACTCTACCCCACCTAAAGAGATGGCAGTAAAGAAGCCAAACACCAATGGGAACACCACAAAGTAAGCAAAAGCTACGCCACAGTAAAACAGCAGCGAGCTAGAAAACATCAGTGGCATAATCAGGCGACGCTCATGCTTATAAAGACCCGGAGCGACAAACGCCCAAACCTG
This sequence comes from Vibrio sp., assembly GCF_984391705.1. Classification (NCBI taxonomy): domain Bacteria; kingdom Pseudomonadati; phylum Pseudomonadota; class Gammaproteobacteria; order Vibrionales; family Vibrionaceae; genus Vibrio; species Vibrio sp. The sequence continues at coordinate 25,408 of NZ_CFHWOM010000033.1, forward strand.
GTACAAGATAAACGGAACCGCGAGGAAGATAGCCGCAATTAAAGTTAACTTAAGCGGAGTGAAAAATGGAGATGCGACATCTGTGGCAATCATTGTTGCGCCTTCAGGCAGTCGTTCTACCAAAGGTGCTGAGATGAACTCATAGATATCGTTGGCAAAGTAAATCAGACCGATAAAGACTACCAGCACCGCTAGGATCGCACGAAGCAGGCGATTACGTAGTTCTAATAAATGACTGATTAAAGGTTGTGTCTGCTCAACAGAAGACATGGAAACCTCTTCCTATAAAAGATCGAAAAGGAGCTACTTAACAGCAGCTCCTCCTAATGCGAGACTATTCGGCTTTCTTATCTGCTTGTGGCGCTGACGGAGTGGTTAAACTCTCGACCGCACCTGCTGAGTCATCGGCATTCTGAGCGGATTCATGTTTCTCGTTCAGAGGCTCAGCAGCTTTTTCTGCTGAGTCGCTTTTGCTCGCATATGGGCGTTGCACTTCTTGAGCAGCTTGCTTCAATTCTTCTACCGAAGATTTGAGCTCTGGAGATAGATCTTCCATCCCCATCTGCTCAGCTTTGCGCAGATTTTCTTGCAGTTCTTGCACCTTAAGCTCATGTGAAAGTTCATCTTTCACACTGTTTGCCATGTTTTTCGCCGCTCCAATAAATTTGGAAACACTGCGAATCGCGTGAGGCAAGCGCTCTGGCCCTAAAACAACAAGCCCGACGACAGATATTAATACCAGTTCCCAAAAACCGATATCAAACACGTGTTACGCCTGCTCTTTGTCTTTCTTAGTTTCAGCAGAAGCCTCTTTTTTCTGCTGCTCAACAGCTTTAGGCTCAAAGTCAGCATCTTTCTTTGCTGTCTCATCTTCGCTCATGGCTTTCTTAAAGCCTTTCACTGCACTACCTAGATCGCCACCAATACCACGTAGCTTCTTAGTTCCGAATAGTAGAACGACGATGACAGCAATAATCAGAAGTTGCCAAATACTAATACCACCCATTCTTTTTACCTCGGGTCTATAAACAAATTTATTTCAAGAGTTTAACGTCTATTGACGGTAAGCTCGCCAACTAAGCAACCAAAATGTGACACCGCCAAGGGCGCTCACCATTGAAAGCTGCTCATAAGTGCTGTTTACCAGTATTGCCGAGCATACGACTAATGTGGCACCAACACCAAATAAAAATTTACCCGTTGCTTGCTGACGCTTGCTTGAGCGATAACCTTGGTAAAGCTGATCCATTCGTTGGTTCATCATCTTACCTTGGCGCAAACTATCATAAAGCAACTCCGGCAACTCCGGCAGTTTCTCCGCCCAAAACGGCGCTCGATCTTTCACCGCGTTGATCACCGCTTGTGGGCCAACTTGATTCATCATCCACTCTTCAAGGAATGGTTTTGCGGTTTCCCACAGATCAAGCTGCGGGTAGAGTTGTCGCCCTAACCCTTCAACGTACAACAACGTCTTTTGCAGCAACACAAGTTGAGGCTGTACTTCCATATTGAAGCGACGTGCTGTATTGAACAGGTTCAATAACACATGACCAAATGAGATCTCACAAAGCGGCTTCGCGAAGATTGGTTCGCAAACAATTCGAATCGCAAACTCAAACTCATCGACATTGGTTTCACGTGGAACCCAGCCTGACTCAACATGCAATTCAGCAACCCGGCGATAGTCACGGTTGAAAAACGCCAAGAAGTTTTCCGCTAGATAACGCTTGTCTTCACTATTTAACGTTCCAACAATGCCACAATCTAAACCAATCCAACGTGGGTTTTCCGGATGCTCAGGTTCAACAAAAACGTTGCCTGGGTGCATGTCCGCATGAAAAAAGCTGTCTCTAAACACTTGAGTAAAGAAGACGCTTACACCACGCTCTGCGAGCAGCTTCATATTGGTGCCGTTCGCTTTAAGACCTTCAATGTCAGACACTTGGATGCCGTATATTCGCTCAGAAACCATGACAGTTTCATTACTAAAGTCAGTAAAGACTTCAGGAACATACAATTCTTCGCTGCCTTCAAAGTTACGACGTAGTTGAATGGCATTAGCGGCTTCTCGGCGCAAGTCTAACTCATCAAGTAGCGTTTTCTCATATTCACGCACCACTTCAATTGGTTTCAATCGACGTGCTTCAGGAAGAGCTTTGGCGACTATACGCGCCATCCGGTACATCAGTTTTAGATCTGCATCAATGACTGGGCGAATATCTGGCCTGATGACTTTTAATACCACTTCTTGGTTAGTCGATTTCAGCTTAGCCGTATGCACTTGAGCGATAGACGCTGAAGCCAAAGGTTCGATTTCAAAGTCATTAAACCAAGTATCTAGTGGACCACCCAGCGCGAGCTCTATTTGCTCTTTGGCTAGCTGGCCATCAAACGGGGAAACTTGGTCTTGAAGTAGCGCGAGCGGATCAGCAATATGAGGAGGAAAGAGGTCCCGGCGCGTAGACATCATTTGACCAAACTTAATCCACACAGGACCAAGCTCTTGCAAAGCTAAACGCAGTCTCTCACCAAGCTCTTTTTCTGGATGCTGATTCTTAATCCAAAATAAACTCTTACGCGCCAACAATGGCGCTTTGGTTAACTGATGCTCCGGGAGCAATTCGTCTAAACCATATTCGAGCTGCACCTTAATGATTCGGTACAAGCGCTTTAGTTCTGTGGGAGTCATACGCGATCCAACAACTGGTTCAATTTAGCTTCTACCCGAGCCGCTTGGCTTTTTACATCATCAACTTGATCGCAGAAATGTGCTACTTCAAGCGGTGCAGGTGCCATACGCCACTCTTCTGTGATCACTTGGCCTAAATGACGTTGGTGTTTTGATGCTTGATTTGAGACAAGCTGACCAAGACTACTTACGCCTTTTACCAGGGTATGAGCAACCACATCACCAGTGACTCGTGACAACCATTCTTCAATATCTGGCTTGCAATCGGTCATTAATTGCGAAAACTTCTGCGCTAACTGAATGTCGCCTTCTAGCACCAGCTTATCTTGCTTGATAAGTTTGGTGATATTGGACTGGTCGCGCAACTCTGGTAGCACAGCAAGGTTCAAAGAAAGATAGCAATCCGGTTCACCTTCATAGTTCCCTAGCACATCGATTTGCTGGCTAAAAATAAAGGTTAGCGTCTTATTGATCTCTTTTAAGTGAACTTGAATCACTTGTCCTTTCAGGCGCCCGAGACGACGACCCAATTCAGGGTCATCTTTAATAAGAGTATTGAGTGATGTTTCAATCACTGCGGTGGCTAAAGGTTCAAATGGCATAATGCGTGACCTTAGAACTTGTAACCACGGTGAAGAGCAACAATACCACCGGTTAAGTTGTAGTAGCTGGTGTTGTCAAAGCCGGCTTCGTCCATCATGCCTTTCAGCGTTTCTTGGTCTGGATGCATACGGATCGACTCTGCAAGATAACGGTAACTCTCAGCATCGTTTGCCACTAGCTCACCCATTTTTGGTAGCAAGTGGAATGAATAAGCGTCATACACCTTAGAAAGCGGCTCTAGGATTGGCTTAGAAAACTCTAGTACGAGCAGGCGGCCTCCAGGCTTAAGCACACGATACATAGAACGAAGTGCTTTATCTTTGTCAGTTACGTTGCGTAAACAGAAACTGATCGTAATCGCATCAAAGTAGTCATCTGGAAATGGCAGCTCTTCGGCATTCGCTTGCACGTAGTGAACATTTCCTACTACGCCAATGTCACGCAGCTTATCACGACCAACATTAAGCATAGAGTTGTTGATATCAGCCAGAATAACGTGGCCTTTCTCACCCACGATACGTGAGAACTTGGCCGTTAGGTCACCTGTACCACCACCAAGATCCAGCACACGATGACCAGGACGAACACCACTACAATCGATTGTAAAACGTTTCCAAAGACGATGAACACCACCTGACATTAAGTCATTCATGATGTCGTATTTTGCTGCGACAGAGTGGAACACTTCTGCTACTTTTTCGACTTTCTGTTCTTTTGCTACGGTGGTGAAACCAAAATGGGTAGTTTCACTCGATTCTAAAGCTGTATTCGATTGCACGCTTGTATCCGTCATGATGATTCCTCTTCAGGCAATGCTTCATTATTAATTACGACCTGAGCATTGCGGGCGATTAGTTTACTTTATCCTCATCCGGATGTCTTTGTGCGATAGAATCATTTTCATGCAATGCCGCATTTTCTGTGAGCCCGTCATATTGAGCCATTTGAGTCAGCGTAGTTGAAATGGGTCTTTTCACTTCGACCCCCAACAGTTTAAAGCTCTCCGCCTGACGAATCACATTGCCTCGCCCCGTTGCTAACTTGTTCATGGCGCCCTGATAATTCTGGTTTGCCTTGTCCAACGCACCGCCTAAGCTTTCCATATCGTCGACGAACAAACGTAACTTGTCATACAACTTGCTAGCGCGCTCAGCGATCACTTGAGCATTTTGGTTTTGCCTCTCGTTGCGCCACAAATTATCAATCGTGCGTAAGGCCACCAGCAATGTGGTCGGGCTAACAAGGATAATGTTTTGTTCCATCGCCTCTTTGACCAAACTTGGATCAGCCTGAATCGCCACCTGGAAAGCGGGCTCGACTGGGATGAACATCAATACATAGTCTAAGCTTTGGATGCCTTTCAACTGGTGGTAGTCTTTATTTGACAGTCCTTTAATATGTGCTCTTAACGCAAGTAAGTGGTCACTTAGTGCTTGGTCACGATCTTGGTCTGTCTCAGCGTTAAAGTAACGCTCATACGCCACTAGCGCCATTTTCGAGTCTACAACCACTTGCTTATCTTGAGGTAAGTGAACAATCACGTCAGGCTGGTAACGCTTGCCAGCTTCATTCTGTAAACTGACTTGGGTCTGATATTCATGCCCTTCACGCAAACCAGATTCGGCTAATACTCTAGCTAAAACCACTTCCCCCCAGTTACCTTGCTGCTTGTTGTCCCCTTTCAAAGCTTGAGTTAAGTTGACCGCTTCTCGAGTCATTTGCTCATTCAAGCGCTGTAAGTTCTTCAGTTCGTGCACTAAGGTATGACGCTCTTTGGCTTCGATATTAAAGCTGTCGTTCACTTGACGCTTAAAGCCTTCAAGCTGTTCACGAAGCGGTGACAATAGCCCCTCTAAACTTTGCCGGTTTTGCTGATCCACCTTGGCCGTTTTGGTCTCAAACAGCTGATTAGCCAGGTGCTCAAATTGTTGCTTTAAGCGCTCTTCCGCTTTTTCGAGCAATTGCAGTTTTTCTTGGTTCGCTTTGTTCTCTTGTTCATGACGTGCTTCCTGTTCACGAAGCTGGGCATCAAGCTGCGATTTCTGTTCACGAACCCGATTTAAATCATCGGCATATTGTTGGCGTTCTTGCTTCACCGCTTCGAAGTAACGAAGCTTCTCCATTACGGCCATGAGTTTGCCGTGCGCTTGTTTAAGTTCGTAAGCGGCTTTATCTCTTTCGCTGTCTAATTCGTCCAGTTCTTGTTGGCACTGTTCGAGATCGCTTTGTAGCTGCTGAATTTGATTGGTAGCGAGCTGTCGATTGGATTCTAATTGCTGCTCAGTCAGTTGCTGTTGAAACTGCATTTTTTGCTTAACCCACCAGCCAACCGCTAAGCCGCTAATCGCAGCACTGCCAATTGATGAAATCAGTAAACTTTGATTCTCTAGAATCCATTGCATAGTAAAGGCTTAACTCATTAATAAAGGCTTTTATCAATGGTATTTTACCACTGGATAAATGTCCAGTTTGTAGGCTAGATATCGAACAGCTAGACTAGGCGATCCGTACCCTATACCACACTCAATAATCAGTGATAGATAACTGACTGGTTTTATTAAAGGAACATCATGAACGAGCGTCGCGCTTTAGGATTAGGTTTATCCGCTGTACTACTCTGGTCGACCGTAGCCACTGCTTTCAAACTCACTTTGGCTGAGTTCTCCCCCATACAGATGCTCACCGTGGCCAGTATTGTCTCGGCTTTGGCGCTGTTTATCATCTGCGCAGTGACTGGCAAGCTCAAACTATTACCCAGTACCTTTCTTTCTAACCCGTTTTACTACCTGCTACTTGGCATCATTAATCCACTGGCATATTACATTATTCTGTTTAAAGCCTATGACCTGTTGCCCGCTTCCCAAGCTCAGGCGATTAACTATAGCTGGGCCATTACCCTTACCTTAATGGCATCGGTGTTTTTGGGACAAAAGATCCGCAAACAAGATTGGATAGCTTGTTTATTCAGCTATATGGGGGTGATTGTCATTGCGACGAAAGGGGATGTACTAGGATTAAACTCTGACAGCCCATTAGGGGTAGGACTTGCGCTACTATCCACCCTACTTTGGGCAGGATATTGGATCTTAAATGCAAAAAACAAAGCCGACCCCGTGGTTGGTGTTCTACTAGGCTTCTTAGTCGCTATCCCATTTGCCATTGGGTTAACTCTTTATGAAGGCGAAAGCTTTAGCCAAGTAACCACTCAAGGATGGTTAGCGGTAACTTATGTCGGCCTATTTGAAATGGGCGTGACCTTTGTCCTTTGGCTTAGCGCCCTGAAAGCCACACAAAACACTGCTCGTATCAGTAATTTGATTTTTGCGTCACCGTTTATTTCTTTGATGTTGCTTGCAACCATCATTGGTGAAGAAATTCACCCAGCGACATTAGTTGGCTTAGTGTTGATTATCACTGGGCTTGTGATCCAGCAGATCAAAATGGGCAAAAAAGATCTCTCTCAAGCCGCTAGTTAACAGTTGATATACATCTAGAAAAGTTGATACGCAAGCTCACTTCCTTGGCCACGAACGGCATCAATGTTCGTGGCAAGTTCAGGAGAGACATGCAAAGCGATCGCCGCTTTACTATTTGCAAGGTAAGTCTGCTTCTCTTGCTCATCTAGCATATTGTCCCAGCGCTGGTGAATATCACGAGCGAGATACATCAAACATGCCAAGCGTTTCGACTCAACCGCTTTAGCGGGGTGGTTAACATTCGCGATTGCGTCCACCAGCTCGTTCGGAAACTTCCAACTTTCAGCCAATACCGCACCTAGCTGTTGTGCGTCGGTCCCCAATACTTCCCTTTGCACATTCGCCGCATTTTCACCATTCCAGATCCGCTGCTGAATATCGACCGCTTTTTCTGGCTCAAGGGCATGAATCATCAATTCGCCGATATTGTGCAAAATGCCAGTGGTAAAGGCTTCATTAGGGTCCAGCTTTATGTCTTTCGCGATAGTACTGGCGATAGTTGCCACTTCAAAAGTACCAGCCCAATAGTCTTTAATATTGAGAGTTTCTAATTTGGGAAAAGTCGTTGCTAGGATAGAAGAAGAGATAAGGTTACGAATTGCACTGACACCAATTCGGACAATCGCATCGTTGATGTTGGAGACGCCTTTTACACCGCCGAACTGCGCAGAATTCGCCATCCTCAGAACTCGTGCAAGTAACACCTGATCCATAGACATCTTGCGAGCTAACTCCCCAAAATCAATCTGTTCTCGATTGACCATTTCGAGCAGCTCCTGCAGTACACTCTCGATTCGAGGTAGTTCGTTAATACGGGAAATTAACGCTTCTTGACTCATAGAATTCACTCCTTTGACCACACTGCCATCTCAATAAATAAGTGTAGTACTAAAGAGTGAATTCTCAGTAATAATTAGTGCTAGCGTTACACCCACTGACCAGCGACAAACCCAGAACTCCAACACCACTGGAAGTTGTAACCACCAAGCCAGCCAGTTACATCCATTACCTCACCAACAAAGTAGAGGCCTTGTACCTTTTTACACTCCATCGTTTTTGACGAGATATGATCGGTATTCACGCCACCTAAGGTAACTTCTGCGGTTCGATAACCTTCTGTTCCGTTGGGGACGATATGCCAGTTTTCTAACGTATGGCTGATGGCTTTGAGCTGATTGACACCAAATTGTTTAAGTGGTTTATCTTCTAGCACTTTACGCTCGATAAGGACTTCCACTAAACGTTTCGGCAGTACCTTCGCCAGCGTGTTCTTTAAGCTTTGATTTGGGTGCTTTTCTAAGTTTTGAGTGAGCAACGCTTCCATATCGACTTCCGGGACAAGGTTAATTGTGACCTTTTCACCAGGCTTCCAGTAAGAAGAGATTTGCAGTACAGATGGGCCAGACAAGCCACGATGGGTAAACAGCAAGGCCTCTTTAAAAACCGTATTGTTTTCTGTCGTCATCTCAACAGGAATCGCAATACCTGATAATTCAGCGAAGTCTTCTTTGTCCTCTTTGTGCAGAGTGAAAGGAACTAAGCCCGCAGTCGTCGGTACAATCGATAAGCCAAACTGCTCTGCAACCTTGTAGCCAAAAGGAGTCGCGCCGAGTTTAGGCATAGACAAACCACCAGTGGCGACCACCAATGACTGACACTCAATTACGTTGGTATTAGCATGTAATTCAAAGCCGAAATCCGTCTTTCCGATATGGTGGATATCTTGTTGGTAGCGCTGCTCTACCGATGGTAAGTCGCATTCTGCCAGCAGCATTTTGACGATGTCTTTAGAGTCATAGTCGCCAACACAAAACAGCTGGCCATGATCACGCTCTTCGAATTCGATGCCATGCTTGTAAATCATCGAGATAAAGTCCCAGTTGGTATATTGCGCCAATGCAGACTTAACGAAGTGAGGGTTTTGACTCAAGTAATGTTTAGCTGTCACATCATAGTTCGTGAAGTTACAACGACCGCCACCCGCTATTAGGATTTTACGTCCTGGCTTTTTAGCATGATCGAGCAGCAGTACTTTACGCCCTCGTTTGCCTGCTTCCGCAGCACACATTAAACCTGCGGCACCAGCACCAATAATGACAACGTCAAACTTTTCTGCCATGACTATTCACTCAACCAAAGACCAATAAAAAAGGATGTGCACTACGCACATCCTTTGCAATTTAGGTCGCTATTCTAGCGGTATTCGCGCTGCTTGCCAAATCATCAACGGTCAGAGAATAAACGCCGCCAACAGGGTCACCCCGAGCAGTGAAGTCGACAGAATAAAGAGCTCTCTTACTCTTTCACACTTGCCGGTAAATACCTCATCATGATGATGATGGTACTCTTTACTTTTAAGGTAATGGAAAAGACGCACTTGCTTGGTCACGTTACCATGAGTGGTAAAGAAACCATTACCATCAACTTGTTGATACAACAGAGGATGAGCTTCTCGCATGATGTAAATCAGAGAGCGGAGCGCTGTAAGGTATCTGGCTAAATTAACCAGCGTCACCAACATCAGCGTAAATAGAATTGTGTCAGCATTGATCATCTTTTCCTCCCTACATCTTCACAGAATACCCAGAAGAAAAAGACGATCTGATTAGAGAGTCTTTCGCTGAAGATTATTCAGCAGGGGCATCCATGATAGAAGATGAACCTTCTTTAGCTAGAGCCGCTAGATCCTTGTCGATAAAGAATAGCGCTTTGCCATCTTCACCTACCAATTCTAGCTTGTCTAAAATCCCTTTAAATAACTTCTCTTCCTCGTGCTGCTCTGCAACGTACCACTGCAAGAAGTTGAAAGTTGAGTAGTCTTGAGACGTAAAGGCAACGTGAGCAAGCGTGTTGATTTTCTGTGTAATCATTTGCTCGTGCTCGAATGTTTCGCGGAACACTTCACCAAGGCTATTGAACTCATGTTTAGGTGCTTCAATTGCCCCTAAAATAGGCATCGCACCTGTCTCACTTACATACGTAAATAGACGCTGCATGTGCTCCATCTCTTCTACGGCGTGCGCACGTAAAAATTCAGCTGCACCTTCAAAACCTTTGTCTTCGCACCAAGCACTCATTTGTAAGTATAGATTGGATGAGAAAAATTCGAGATTAATTTGCTCATTCAATTGTTCAACCATTGCTTGTGAAAGCATTTGCCTCTCCTACTAAGTCTATGAACTGTAAACGACTATATCATGATCAATACCATAACACTTTGTCGTGTGAATGTGGATATGAGATCACTACGACAAAATTTATCGATTCGGGGTGCTAATCTTTAACCAGTTACCTAAAGGAGATAGCACTATGAGTTATCAACATATTTTGGTTGCCGTCGACCTATCAGAAGACAGCAAACTGCTTATTGAGAAAGCCGTTTCGCTGGCTAAACCTCTCGATGCCGCAGTCTCTTTTGTACATATTGATGTCAACTATGCAGAGCTCTACACTGGCTTAATTGATATCAACCTAGCAGAAACTCAACATCAAGCCATTCAAGCTTCTCAAGCCCAATTGCAGGAGTTTGCCGATCATGCAAACTACCCAATCAAACACACCCTTGTGGGCAGCGGTGATTTGGGTAATGAGTTGTGTGAAACTATCCAAGAGTTCAACATAGATTTAGTCGTTTGCGGTCACCACCAAGATTTTTGGAGCAAACTGCTTTCGTCAACGCGACAGCTGATTAACTGCTCTCCGGTCGATATGTTGGTCGTGCCACTTAAAGACTGATCGACAGACAAAATTCAGATAGACTGCAGAGCAATTATTGATAATGAGTATTAGTTATGGGTTATCTTTCTGCTGTCACCCTCTTATGGGCTTTCTCGTTTAGCTTGATCGGCGTCTACCTCGCCGGTCAAGTCGACTCTTGGTTTTCGGTGTTTATGCGAGTTGCGTTAGCTAGTCTCGTATTTCTTCCATTTTTAAAGTTTAAAGGGGTCGATCGCACCCTGATCGCTAAGCTAATGACGGTTGGCGGCTTCCAGCTTGGCTTAATGTACTGCTTCTACTACCAATCTTTCTTACTTTTATCTGTACCAGAAGTATTGCTGTTTACTGTCTTTACACCCATTTATGTCACCTTGATCTATGACTTATTGAAAGGTCGGTTCTCGCCTTGGTATCTCGTGACGGCAGCTATCGCTGTCGCCGGAGCCGCTTTTATCAAGTTTGCAGGTATCAACGAAAACTTCATCCTTGGTTTCTTGGTGGTTCAAGGGGCAAACCTGTGCTTTGCCATCGGCCAAGTGGGCTACAAGTACATTATGGAAAAAAGCCCAACTGATTTACCGCAGCACACAATATTTGGCTATTTCTATTTGGGCGCTCTGTGTGTCGCAACAATCGCGTTTGTATTTATGGGCAATATCGAGAAGCTCCCAACCACCCAAACCCAATGGGGTATCCTGGTTTACTTAGGGCTTATCGCATCAGGTGTCGGGTATTTTGCTTGGAACAAAGGCGCAACCATGGTGAATGCAGGCGCTCTAGCCGTCATGAACAATGCACTTGTTCCTGCAGGTCTTATCGTCAATATCGTAATTTGGAACCGTGATGTTGACCTCGTCCGCTTAGCCATTGGCGGTGCCATTATCATGTTGTCGTTATGGATTAACGAGACTTGGGTGAAGAAGAAAGTCGCGCAGGCTTACCAATCAGCTTAACCAAACGAAAAACGCTCTCCAACTGGAGAGCGTTTTAGTATTTGCTATTGAGAACTAATGCATTTGAGAATCTGACTGAACTTCAACAAGCTCAGGGAGTATCACCGGCACTTGCATATTGATACTTGCTTCAAGCTTTTGCTGCTTCTTGAGTAGCTTACGCTGTTTTTTAGCCAACTTGAGCAGCTTCTTCTGTTGCTTGTATTGCTTTTTCAAAGCTTTCTTAGCCGCTTTAATAGACTGAGTATCGGAAAAGTCCACGACAGACTCAGTAGACTCGACCTGGGGCTGATTAGCTCGCTCAGAGGGTTGGGAAGACTTCTGCTTAACCTTATCAATAACTCGGCGAACAGCTTGAGCTCTCTTCTCCGCAACGCTCTCCGCTTTCTCAGTTTTAGGTAATGCTTCCGCAAGAAGCCCACACGCACGTTGCTGTTCGATAGGCTTATCTTGGCAGTGCTGAGGAGGAATCGCAGCCGGCTTGCACAACGAACCTTGTGACGAAGATGAACGAGCACAAGATCGGCATACAAACTTAGGCTCAATCACCAAACGATGAATATCTCCTAAGTTTTCAGCGATTTGCTTACGGTTCATCTTACAAAGACGTTTAGCCATGCTACTACTCCAGCTAAGAATACGAATAATTCTTAGTAAGGTATACCTACATAGCGGTTGTTAAGCAAGGACTAAATTGTGTTTATAAACACTCTGTGCGCTAAGTCATTGATGCATTGACATAAACATCAAAACGATTTTTTTTGGTCTCAATTGCCATGGTTGGACGCAGCTCATCAAGCCAATTTGCGTAATCTGGGCGCTTCACAACAACCCGTTTAGTGGCAAGCGCAAGAGCTGGTTCTAAGAGACCATCCGCATCAAGATCTGCGCCAACCAGCGATTGGAAAACACGCATTTCTTTCTTCACTAGTGCACTTTTCTTTTTGCTTTCTGGATGAGGATACATTGGGTCTAGATAGACTACATCAGGGCGAACAAACTGTTCATCATTTACTAAATCTTGCAGCGCTGTGTGACTAGAAGCGTGCAACAATGACATCCGCTCCGCCACCCAAGTGCCAATTTCAGGATCTTGCTGAGCACGCGATAAGCCATCATCCAACAAAGCAGCAACAACGGGATGACGCTCGACCATTTGCACCTTACAGCCCAAAGAAGCCAATACAAATGCATCACGTCCAAGGCCAGCAGTACCATCTAGAACATGCGGAGTCGCACCTTTATTTAGTCCTGCGGCTTTCGCGATAGCTTGGCCTTTACCACCCCCGAACTTACGTCGATGACCTACCGCACCACCGATTAGATCAACATAGATTGCCCCTAACTTAGGTTCATCTACTTTGCGTAGCTCTAGGCGTTCTTTTGTCAAAACCAGAGCAAAACAACTTTCTTGGTTATGCTCTAATCCCCAACGCTCTGCGATACGTTCGAGCTGCTCACTCTGCTCAGGGAATTCACAAATAAGTTGTAGCTGCACAATAGGCTCCGATTCGACGCAATAAATTGGCGCAAGTGTAATGGATTTTACGACTCGGTACTAACCTTGTTCTCATCAATAAGTTCCTTAACAAGGGTCGCTAACGGCATAGGCTTGCCAATGATATACCCTTGAGCGTAATCCACTCCAAGTTCCATCAGTTGATCAATAATTCGTGTATTTTCCACAAACTCTGCCACTGTTCGTTTACCCATTTGCTGGGCTAAGTCATTGATAGAGCGCACCATCAAACGATCCATCTCATTGACATCAATATCGCGCACGAAGATACCGTCAATTTTGACAACATCGACTGGCAGCTTTTGAAGATAGCCAAATGATGACAAACCTGAGCCAAAGTCATCCAGTGCAATTAAGCAGCCTAACTCCTTTAATTGACTAAAGAACTCAATAGCTTGGTTCATATTGCTCATCGCTGCCGTTTCAGTGATTTCAAGGCACACTTTATGACATGGTACTTTGCTCTCTTTTAGGCGCTCTAATAGAAACTGGGTAAACTCTCGATTCCCCATCGAATGACCAGATAGATTAATGGCGACCTGACTTAAACTTTCAAGCGCTTCCGGATTATCGCTAAACCAATCCAGAGTTTGGCTTACTACCGCCTTATCAATTAGATGGGCAATATTATAGCGCTCTGAAGCAGGCATAAAAATTCCTGGAGAAATGTACTCGCCCTTAACATTACGGATCCGGACAAGAATTTCGAAGTGCATTCCTGTATCGCTATCATCTAAGGCCATAATTCGCTGTGCGAACAGCTCAAGGCGTCGGTTCACCAGTGCATCATGTACTAAGTTAACCGATTCCATTTCCTGTTCACGACGGCGCAGCTCTTTGTCGTCTAAGCAATACAGACTGTAGCGATTTCTCCCTTCTTCCTTGGCCACGTGACATGCCGTATCAGCTTGGGCGTGAACCATTTGTGGTGATGAAGCGGTGTGGTCAATAAGTCGAATACCAATAGAACAATTGAGACTCAAGCGAATATCCTCCCAAACAAACGGATGCTCGCCAAGCGTATCAATGATCATCTTGGCCAGCTTCTTCGCATCAAGCTCAGTACAGTCTTTAAGTAGGATGGCAAATTCATCTCCGCCCATCCGCGCCAGCACAGTATTGTAAGGCAAGACTTCTTCTAACATGCTGGCACAGAACTGAATAGCGGCATCGCCAGCTTCATGACCTGCGGTATCGTTGAGGACTTTTAGTTGATCTAAATCGAGGTAAAGCATCGCATGAGTTCGAGTGTAGCTTTCCACTTCCTTCAAGGCTTTTGCGAGCTCTTTTTCAAAGTAGTTACGACTGTAAGTACCAGTCAGCAAGTCGTGACGGGCTTGGTAAGCCAGCTGGTCAGATAGCTTACGCGTTTCCGTGATGTCTTCACCGACAATCAACAAGTGGCCCGATTCCACCAGTGGCCTGATATTCTCGCGGATCCACAGAACTCGCCCATCTGCGTGACGGTACTCAATTTCCCTCCGCCAAACTCCTTTCATTACCTGTTTAGGCTGAAGTAACACTTGTCGAGGGATCAGGGCATCTTCATGGAGATAAAATTCGCGCAGTCGATGCCCAAGAATTTGGTCGGGAGTATAACCAAGTAACTGCTCGGCAAAATGGTTCACTTGCTGAACGCGGTTTTGATCGTCTAAAGTCACCATCATAATCGGCTGCTGGTCATAATAGTGGCTCAGATTCGCCTCACGTTGGTAAAGGCGCTCTTCAGTAATCTTGCGCGCCGTTATGTCTTTAGCTTCTAGTAAGTAACATGCACTCTCGACCCCTGATGGGATTGGTTTTAGAGTAATCTCCAGTACCAACGCACCCTGCTCTGCATGCCATATTTCAGCCTCAAATTGAGTGACGTTTTCCTGTTGCTCTTTTTCTAGAAAGCGCTTGAACTGTGAAACAGCACTGTCTTGCCAATAACGATGTTGCCAAATAGGTGATTCTTGACTGAAGTCCTGGTTGTAAAGCAGCTCTTGCAACTTACGGTTGCTCGACGTAATGCATCCATTAGCATCAAGTACGCCTATAAAATGGTAACTCTGATCAAACACCATCTCGGTCAGCGTTTGGCTTTCCGTAGCCAACTGTTCGCTGCGTTTTAAGCGGCTCAAGTAGTAAACCAGAATCAAAATGATGAGCAGTAGTATCGAAACTAATGTTCCCGCGAGCTTAAGCTCTTTGTGGTATCGGTCAGCAAACGAGCGAGGCTTGTTGAAAAACATGGATGTAGCGACATCTTCTGCCCCTAAGCCCCATTTTTTTACCGCCACATAGTCGAGTTTAATCTCTGGTGTCGCCACTCGGACCTTAGGAATAGAATGCTTGTCAGCTAACACCTCACTGAGCATCTCACCAGTTTGAACGCCATGCGCCTTACTGCTTTGAATCACCCCTCCTACAGCGCCAAAGCCTAAGCCCAAATCATGCACCATGTATATCGGTGCGCTAGCGGATTGATTTAGCTCTCTCCATAAGTGATGGTCGGCAACAATGTGACCAGACTTGTCGCGATAATAGACCCAAAAAAGCACACCGTCATTGCTCTTTAGTGAGCTTAAAACGTTAAGCAAGTTCGGAAAGTCATCAGGCGTCACATGCCGTATCTTAGTTCGATACTCTGGGTAACTAGTGAGGAATTTATCGACTTGGCTTCGAACAGCCTCACCTGTGATAGAGTGATCGCTAACAATATGAATGGTTTCAACGTCTGGCTGTAGACGTTCGATAAGAGAAATATTGCTGTAGAGGTCTATGTCTTCAATCACCCCTGAGGCATTCAAATGACTATGTAGCTCCGGACTATAGTTATTAATTCCACCAAAAATGACTGGCGTGCCTTTCAGCTGAGGACCTAAACGGTTCATCAAACTTAAGGCTGTATTGTCGCTCACCACTACCGCTTCAAAATCCTCTTGCTCGAACTTCGTACGGTAGAGAACATAAAGCTGATCCAAGTACTCAGCACTCTGGTTACGCTTGGTATCTAAGTACATCACACGAGTTGATATACCAGATCCAGATAGTGCGACTTCTAAGCCATCTTGAAATCCATCTGTCCAAAAGAAACCTTGATGATAGGAATGAACGATTAGTACGTCATTGTCTTTTGCATAGGTCAAAGAAGACAGAAATACAGCTAGAAGGATCAGACTATAGCGCACTAAAATAGCTCTCAGACATATTGATAATTCCTTTAATAATATCACTCTTGTTGATATTTTGAACTAAGTGGAAGGCGACGCTGGGAGAGAAATGTGCACGCACACAACGTAAAACTGGATGATTTAGACCGAGCGATATTAAAGACCTTAATGGAAGATGCTCGCACACCGTATGCCGAAATGGCTAAACAGTTCGATGTCAGCCCAGCGACGATCCATGTTCGTATAGAAAAGATGAAATCTGCAGACATCATCCAAGGAACGGAAGTCATCGTCGATACAAAGAAACTTGGCTATGACGTTTGCTGTTTTATTGGGATCAATTTAAACGCAGCGCGCGACTATCATTCTGCTCTGGAAAAGCTTAACGCCTTGGAAGAAGTGGTTGAAGCTTACTACACAACCGGTGCTTACAATATCTTTGTAAAGCTGATGTGTCGTTCAATTGAAGAGCTACAGTATGTGTTAATAGACAAATTACAAGCCATTGATGAAGTCCAATCAACGGAAACCTTAATTTCCTTGCAAAACCCCATCAACCGCAATGTAAACCCATAATAAAAAGCCCCTATTGATAGGGGCTTTTTATTAACGTGATTCTAGATATCTTTTCAGCTCTTCTGCAGAGATGCCTTGTTCAGCGATGGATTGCGCCATCAATTCAACTTGCTCACCTTTGCGTGATTCGATGACTTGTTGAAATTGGTAAACGATGTCACGCAGCATATGTAGTGGTACTTGCTTTGCAGCACTGCGAATACGCTCTCCACTTTGATTGCCTAGCTCGTTTAGCAATTTGCCAAACATAATCTTTTCTGGAGAATCTTCTAGTTGCTCCAAAACACGAGCCATTTCGTAGGTTGTCATCGACATTGTCGTTCAAAGTCCACAGTATTAGTTAGCAAAGGAGCTCAAATATACAACGTTTTCATGATGCATCAAAGTAAATCAATTATCATTGTGCAGTTGCATAATGCCAGTTTTTTCCGCTTTTACTGACTAAAATCAGTAACCCAGGTAATAAAACAAGCATTTGAATCGCAATCATTATTTGTGGTTCCAACCCTAATCGCTGCACAGTGCCAACAACTAAGCCCGACCCACTCATTTGGAATAGTCCCAGTAACGCAGCAGCAGTGCCAGCTTTGTCACCAAATGGCGCAAGTGCTTTACCTGCGGCGGCACCCAGAATCCAAGCAAATCCGATCGACGACATAAAGATAGGCAGCATAAACGCAAATGCGGTTGCTTGTTCTGACAGAACCAACATCACGATACCTGCGATGGCAAGAGTCACGATACCTACGATTAAAGTTTTATGAGTACCGAATTTCTCCATAAACTTCGGAGCGGTCATACATGCAACTATGTTGATCGCCGCATTAATGCCGAACCACATAGTAAACTCATTCATGCTTAATCCAAGCCCTTCCATCAGCACTACCGGCGCCGACGTTACATATGCAAGAATAACGGCCATCGCGAACATGCACAGTGACGCATGGAACACAAATGAAGGTGTTTTCAATACCGCCCAGTAGCGGCTCGGTTTAAACACCGCTTCCTTGCTAGGAGCTGGGTTAGTTTCTTTTAGCTTGAATGCCATAGCGACTAGAGCAAGTATTGCGAAGCCTGCCATAAAGCTAAAGTTAGAACGCCAACCAAACTGTTGCGTTAGCCAACTGCCTAGAATTGGCGCCAATGCAGGTATAAAGCAGATCGCGCCGTTTAAATAGCTGATCATTTTACCGCTTTTCTCTGGGCCGAACATATCGCGAACTGTTGCAAAGGCTGCTACCGATGTCGCGCACGCACCTAAGCCTTGTAGCAATCGGGCCGTTAGCATCCACTCAATATTTTGAGCGCTCCACGCCAATAAAGCACTCATTGCGTAGATACTAATGCCTACCAATGCAACAGTTCGACGTCCATATTTGTCCGCGAGTGGTCCGGCAAACAGTTGACCAACCCCCATCGCAAACAAAAACCATGTAATCGTGTCTTGAGCAAGTGCATGTTCCACGTGAAACGAAGAAGATATTTGCGGTAACGCAGGAAGATAAATATCAATCGCCAGTGGGCTAAACAAAACCAACAGCGTTAAAAGAATAAGCTGTATCTTAGAGCGCTGTTGTTGGTTAATAGAATGCACTTTTGATCTCCACAAGAACTAATGAAATTGTCGAGATTCTAAGCTAACCTAAGATATGAATTCCAATGACATTTAGTCATCGATGATATTCCGAAGGAGAATTTCTTGTGAGTTTAGAAAAATTGGTTCGGCTAGACCTTAACTTGCTAATCTGTTTGAAGGTGCTTATTGAAGAGCTAAACGTTACTCGAACAGCACATAGACTATGTCTCAGCCAATCGGCAGTTAGTAAGAATTTAGCTAAGTTACGCAGTCAATTCGATGATCCTTTGTTTATTCGAAACGCTCACGGCTTAACGCCTACACCCAAAGCGATATTTCTAAAACCAAAGTTGGAGTCTCTCATACACCAACTTGAACAAATTACCCAACCAGAGGAATTCTCACCTGAATCGAGCTCATATCGATTCCAAATCGCTGCGGTGGAAAGTGTCTATCCACTCATCTTGCCGCATTTCTTGCCAGCAATTTTCTCGCAAGCTCCAGGCGTGACAATCAGCACTCATGCGTGGTCCGATACTACATTCAAAATGCTCCAGCGAGGCGAGCTCGATCTTGGAATTACAGGTAAAGACATCGACATCAATGATGCCAAGCTGACGATGTACCCACCAAATGATATTTGCGAAGCAGAAATCTATCGTGACAGCCAAATGTGCTTAATGCGTAATGACCACCCTGTTTTGCAGCAGCCTTGGAATCTAGAAAACTATCTAGCGCATCGACATGTGCAAGTTAGGTGTGATGGCAATGAACGTTGGCTGCTTGATTATCGTCTGGCGGACATAGGTAAAGAGCGTGATATCGCGATTATGGTGCCAGATTTTAACAGTGCTGCCAGTCTATGTTCATACACTGATTTCATCTTTACGGCGCCAAGCCACTTCGTCAAACTTGCCTCCGAACAACTTAATTTAACCGTTCGACCTTTGCCTATGGAATTCCCGCCAATGGCATATACTCTTTTTTGGCACAGAGATAGAGAAAATGACCCTGCATTAGCTTGGTTGCGACAGATCATCAAAGATAAGACTGAAACCCTCAGATAATTTGCAGCTCTTGTGCAAAAGGAGTAGCTTATTGCCATCGTCCCAAGAGTAAGAAATGGACGCAAAAGAAATTTGAAGGAATAACCCATGCTCAGCACTACTGAACAGCGTGTCTTAGCTATCCGAGAATGGCTAGCACAACATAATATTGATGCCCTACTTGTCCCACATGAAGACGAGTACTTGGGCGAATACGTACCAGCGCACAACGAGCGTTTACATTGGCTAACTGGTTTTACCGGTTCTGCTGGTGCTGCGGTAATCACCAAAGACAAAGCCGCTATCTTTGTTGATGGTCGCTACACGGTACAAGTCACTAAGCAGGTTCCTGCTGATCTATTCGAATACCGCCACCTGATTGAAGAGCCTGCACTAGATTGGATTAAAGACCATCTTGCAAATGGCGCGTCTGTGGCAATCGACCCTCGCATGCACAACTCTGCTTGGTTAGACATGGCACAAGCAAAACTTGCAGGTGCACTTGAGCTTAAGATTCTCGACAGCAACCCAATTGATGAGCTGTGGCACGACCGCCCTGCTCCTGTGGTTTCTGATGTTCGCCTAATGGCAACAGAAGCAGTTGGTCAATCAAGTGAAAGCAAACGCCAAGAAATCGCAGAGCTCGTGAAAAAAGCCGGCGCTGATAGCGCAGTGATCACAGCACTAGATTCAATCTGCTGGCTGCTCAACGTTCGTGGTCTCGATGTATCACGCTTGCCGGTTCTGCTTTCTCACGCGATTCTACACTCAGATTCAAGCGTGGAGTACTTTCTAGATCCAGCTCGTCTACCTGCTGAGTTTGACGCTCATGTTGGTGCGGACGTAACAGTTCATCACCCAGAAGCATTGCAAGCGCGACTAGAAACTCTAACTGGCAAGAATGTATTGGTTGACCCTGCGACAAGTAACGCTTGGTTTAAGCTGGTTCTTCAAAATGCCGGCGCATCTGTGGTGAGTAAGGCTGATCCATGTCTAATGCCAAAAGCGGCAAAGAACGCAGTTGAAATCGCAGGTATGAAAGCATGTCATATCCGCGATGGTGTGGCCATGAGTAAGTTCCTATCTTGGTTAGATGCTGAAGTCGTTGCGGGTAACCTGCATGATGAAGCGACGCTTGCAGACAAACTGGAAGCGTTCCGTAGCGAAGACCCGACACTGATGGATCTTAGCTTCGATACCATTTCGGCAGCAGGTGGCAACGCGGCGATGTGTCACTACAACCACGAGAACCAAC
>NZ_CFHWOM010000034.1:0-45067 GCF_984391705.1 Vibrio sp.
GAATACCGGCCTGTCACGCCGGGGGTCGCGGGTTCGAGTCCCGTCCGCTCCGCCATTTATTCTAGACCTCAGCAGCAATGCTGGGGTCTTTTTGTATCTGCGGGATTATTTTGGTCTGTGACCAACGAGTCCCGGTTGCCTGCAACCCCAGCCATCAGCCACTTATTCAGAAAGCCTAGTCTTATGGCTAGGCTTGTTTCGTTTTAAAGCGAGGCAATTGTCCCTTTCTGGGAACGAGTCTCGCCCACTTGGCCGTCTGCCACTTATTTAGAAACCCAGTCTTCGGGCTGGATTTCGTCATTTATAGCGCATGAAATTTCTCTTTCAGGGAATGGTGTCGCAAAGTTTTCTCATTCACCATAGCGTTTGACAGTCAGGCTGTGATGATCAAATCACACTTAGTGAATCTAGAGGGGGCTTATCGCTATTGTTCCGCTAATTGAATAAAAAAGTCCGTAGAAACTTTTGCGGGCTTTTTCTAACGAGTCGCTATTTCTTATCGTTCAAGTTCCAGTCATATTCATAACTGAATTTTCCGTTTAAATTTGCTAATTCAGGGCGGTATGTCGCTAAGTGTTGGATTAACTCTTGTTTGTTACCAAAATCATCTGCAAACCATTCATAAATCGAGGATAGCTGAGTTTTATCTTTCTCATGCAATACGCCCTTGTCGCTATTTATAAACTCTTGTGCAGCTTTTTCCAATAGAGCTTCTGTGTTGTCAGCAGTAAACGCCTGATTTTGAAGGTTTGGGCAGCCTAGGCTTGCACAGTTCACAGCGTAATGTGTACGAGGGTCATTCCAGATTGGGCGAAGGATTCTATGCTCAATATCGTTGAGTGTTAAGTCTTTCCCTGCGACATTAACGACTTCATCTCCCCAAGGTCCAAAACTAAATAAACCACCAAGTTTAGTAATAGATTTAACAGGGTACTCGGTTAGGATTAGATCGACAGTAATGGCATTGTAGAGATTCACCCAATAGGCATATTGCTCGTTGAGCGAGAATTGTCTTGGGTCTAATGTTGCTAGCGATGAGATATATTGTTTTAGCTGTTTCTTGTCGTTCTCTGACACTGCTCCATATTTAATGAGTGTATTTTTTCCATCTTGAACCAAGTAATCGTTCAGAAAAGACTGCCAAATGTTGTGAGAAATGGTCGCTGTATTGGTTTCATTGGACTGTTGCCAAATAGGCCATAATTCAGATTTAGGGGCGGAAAATACGTGGAATGAAACAAGAGTAAGCAGTAGTGTGACAATGCGTATCATTAGATGAAATCTCTTTATCGATGAGCTTAAGTTACTAGACCAAGCTTATTGCGAATTTGTTTCGTCAAAAAATAAAAAAGGTTAGCCGAAGCCAACCTTTTTATTTCTATTTCCCGGTCTAGCTTATTTCAGGAAGCTAGGAATGTTCGACTCAAACTCTGCGATCTTATCTTCGTGTTGCAGTGTCAGACCGATATTGTCTAAACCGTTTAGTAGACAGTGACGGCGGAATTCATCAATCTCAAATGAGTACTCTTTACCATTTGCACGAACTAGGTTCGCCTCTAGATCGACTTCAACCTCAGCACCTTCATTTGCTTCAACGAATTGGAAGATCTCATCCACTTCTTGTTCGGTTAGACGAACAGGAACCATTTGGTTGTTGATTGAGTTGCCGTAAAAAATATCAGCAAAGCTTGGAGCGATCATCGCTTTGATGCCGTAATCTGCCAGTGCCCACGGTGCGTGTTCACGTGATGAACCACAGCCGAAGTTTTCACGAGCAAGTAGGATTGAAGCACCTTGATAGCGAGGAGCATTCATCACAAACTCTGGGTTTGCTTGCTCACCAGCATCATCTAGGAAGCGCCAATCATGGAATAAGTGCTTACCAAAACCTAGGCGAGATACTTTTTGTAGGAACTGCTTTGGGATAATTGCATCGGTATCGACGTTCGCGGCATCTAGAGGAACGACCAAGCCTGTGTGTTGTTTAAAACCTGACATCTGTTCTCTCCTTAATCCAACTCACGAATATCAACAAAGTGACCAGCGATCGCTGCTGCCGCTGCCATTGCAGGGCTCACTAGGTGTGTACGACCGTCACGGCCTTGGCGACCTTCAAAGTTACGGTTTGAAGTTGATGCACAGCGCTCTCCTGGACCTAAGCGGTCGTTATTCATCGCTAGACACATAGAACAACCTGGTAGACGCCATTCAAAGCCTGCGTCTTTAAAGATCACGTCTAATCCTTCAGCTTCCGCTTGAGCCTTAACTTGCTCAGAGCCAGGTACGATAAGCGCCTGTACATTCGCGGCAACCTTACGACCTTTAGCAATTTCAGCTGCAGCTCGCATGTCTTCAATACGTGAGTTAGTACAAGAGCCAACGAACACTTTATCGACTTTGTAGTCAGATAGCGCTTTGCCAGCTTCTAGACCCATGTAAGCTAATGCTTTTTCAGCAGAAGCTTTTTCTACTGGGTCAGCAAAACTTTCTGGAGCAGGGATTGGTTGATCAACGGCGATTACCTGACCTGGGTTAGTACCCCAAGTGACTTGTGGTTTGATGTCTTCTGCGTTTAGCGTTACTACTGCATCAAACTCAGCATCATCGTCAGTTTTTAGCGATTTCCAATACTCGATAGCAGCGTCTAGGTCTTCACCTTGTGGTGAGAACTTACGGCCTTTAATGTATTCGAATGTCGTTTCATCTGGTGCGATTAGACCCGCTTTGGCTCCTAGCTCGATTGCCATGTTACATACTGTCATACGACCTTCCATCGTAAGATCAGTAATCGCTTCGCCGCAGAACTCAACTACGTAGCCAGTACCGCCAGCTGCAGTCGTCTCACCGATGATGGCTAGCACGATGTCTTTTGCTGTAATGCCAGGAGCTACCTTACCTTTCACTTCAATCTTCATCGTTTTCGCGCGCGCTTGTTTTAGCGTTTGAGTCGCTAGTACGTGCTCAACTTCTGAGGTGCCGATACCAAATGCTAGCGAGCCAAATGCGCCGTGCGTTGCAGTGTGTGAGTCACCACAAACAATCGTCATACCTGGCAAGGTAATGCCTAGCTCTGGGCCCATCACGTGCACAATACCTTGGTACTTGTGGTTGATGTCGTAAAGGGTTACACCAAACTCTTCACAGTTTTTAGATAGCGTTTCCATTTGGATACGTGCCATCTCACCCGAAGCGTTAATGTCTTTTGTTTGCGTAGAAACATTGTGGTCCATGGTTGCAAATGTCTTGCTTACTTGACGCACTTTACGACCTTTTTCACGTAGGCCATCGAACGCCTGAGGTGACGTTACTTCATGAACTAAGTGGCGATCGATGTATAAAATTGGGTTTTCACCCTCGGCGGCTACAGCAACGTGTGCGTCGTAGACCTTTTCGTATAATGTTTTGCCCATTATTACTATCCTGTGTACAGCTCCTGACAACGGCTTATCAGGAGCGAATAATTATTATCTGTCTGCGTAAATTAAGAATTTAAGATGTACTCAGCGATCTTATCGCCCATCTCTGAAGTCGATAGCGCTGGCTTATCACCAGAAAGATCGCCAGTTAGCTCGCCTGCTGATAGAGCTTTAGATACTGCGGCTTCAATATCTTGCGCTGCAGCTTCTTCACCTAGGCTGTAACGTAGCATTAATGCTGCTGATAGAATTTGTGCCACAGGGTTGGCAATGTTTTTGCCTGCAATGTCAGGCGCACTGCCGCCTGCAGGTTCGTATAGACCAAACTTACTTTCGTTAAGTGATGCTGAAGGAAGCATGCCCATCGAACCTGTGATCATCGCGCACTCATCTGAGATGATGTCGCCGAAGATATTTGAACAAAGCATTACGTCGAATTGAGCAGGATCTTTGATTAGCTGCATTGTCGCGTTATCGATGTACATGTGTGAAAGCTCAACGTCTGGGTAATCTTTTGCGATTTCCTCGACTACTTCACGCCATAAGATAGAGCTCTGAAGTACGTTAGCTTTATCGATAGAACACACTTTTTTGTCACGTAGACGAGCAGATTCAAAGGCAATCTTAGCGATACGTTCAATCTCGAAACGGTGGTAAACCTCAGTGTCGAATGCTTTCTCGTTTGGACCTTCACCTTCGCGACCTTTAGGCTGACCGAAGTAGATACCACCAGTCAGTTCACGTACCACAACGATATCAAAACCGTTACCAGAAATATCTGCACGCAGCGGTGAGAATCCTTCAAGGCCTTTATGGATTTGCGCAGGGCGTAAGTTACAGAACAATTGGAAATGCTTACGCAGTGGAAGTAGTGCGCCACGCTCTGGTTGATCGTTTGGTGGTAGGTGTTCCCATTTAGGGCCGCCAACTGAGCCAAACAGCACCGCATCTGAATCTTCACAGGCTTTTACTGTGCTTTCAGGTAGTGGACAACCGTGGTTATCGATGGCAATACCGCCAACATCATGCTCTTCACGCGCAAATTTGATGCTGTGTTTTTTCTCAATCGCGTCTAGAACTTTGTGCGCTTGAGCCATCACTTCTGGGCCAATGCCGTCTCCTGGTAAAACGGCAATGTTGTATGATTTGTCTGTCATGTTATTCCTTTAATTTTTATGTCTTCCAGAGACGACTCGCATCCCTGGAGTCTTACTTATACTGTTTCGATTTTTTTCTGTTTGATCTCAGCGATTTTGTCAGCACGATGGATGCTGTTGATAACGTGTAGTAGCGCCTGGCCAGAAGCTTCTACGATATCGGTTGAAACACCGGTACCGTGATATTTGCGACCTTTGTAGTTAGCAATAATATCCGCTTGACCTAGTCCATCTTCACCTTCGCCTTTTGCGGTTAAATCGAACTTGTCTAGAACAATATCATAACCCGTTACACGATAGATACACTGGTATAACGCATCAACAGGACCATTACCAACTGCAGCTTCAGATTGCTCCTCATCGCCACATTGCAGTTTGATACTGGTTGTTGCCATTACGCTACCTGATTGCACGCTTAGGTAGTTCAATTTGTAGAAGTCGTCTTCTTCACGCAAGTTAGAAAAGTGCATTAGAGCTTCTAGGTCGTAATCAAATACTTGGCCTTTACGGTCCGCTAGTTTCAAGAAATCTTCGTATAGCGCATCTAGGTTGTACTCGTCTTCTTTGTAGCCCATGGTGTCCATGTGGCTCTTCACGGCTGCGCGACCACTGCGGCTGGTTAGGTTTAGCGCTTGGTTTTTAAGGCCAATGGATTCCGGCGTCATGATCTCGTAGGTATTTTTATTCTTAAGCATGCCATCTTGGTGAATACCTGAAGAGTGGCTGAATGCATTAGCGCCTACGATAGCCTTGTTGTCTTGAATCGGCATATTACAAAGCTGGCTAACTAACTTACTGGTACGGTGAATTTCATCATGTTTTAGACCGGTGTGAACACCCAGTAGCTCTTGTCGAGTCTTGATGATCATTGCAATTTCTTCTAGCGAACAGTTACCCGCACGCTCACCGATACCATTGATAGTACCTTCAATCTGACGAGCACCTGCTTGAACGGCAGCAATTGAATTCGCAACAGACATACCTAGATCATCGTGACAGTGCACAGAGATAATCGCTTTATCGATATTTGGTACACGGTTAAATAGCGTTTGAATAATACCGCCAAATTCATTTGGTACTGTGTAGCCAACGGTATCTGGGATGTTGATGGTGTTCGCGCCGGCATCAATCGCGGCTTCGACCATGCGGCATAGGTTATCAATTGGAGTACGGCCCGCATCTTCACAAGAAAACTCAACGTCATCAGTATATTTACGAGCGTGTTTAACGGCTTTAACGCCCATTTCAACCACGTCATCATAGCTACGGCGTAATTTGTCTTGAACGTGGACAGTAGAAGTTGAGATAAAGGTATGAATACGGAACTGGTCAGCAACTTTTAATGCTTCAGCTGCAGCATCTATGTCTTTCGCTACGGCACGCGAAAGAGCACAAACTCGACTGTTTTTAATATTGCGAGCAATGGTCTGGACTGACTCAAAATCACCAGGAGATGAAACAGGGAAGCCTGCTTCGATCACGTCTACACCGAGCCTTTCAAGTGCGTAGGCAATTTGCAGTTTTTCTTTAACCGTCAAGCTTGCTGACAACGCTTGTTCGCCATCACGCAAAGTGGTGTCGAAGATAATGACTTGATTGTTCATGAGTGCTTCCTTAGTGATTCGATGCTTATTGCATCAGTTAATCGTTTACTTCCAGTATTTAGGTATAAAAAAACCCGCATCTAAGTGCGGGTTTTGTGTAATTCTGTGTGGTTGTTTTTCTTCCACAGCCTACCCGCGCGATTATGTCACGATAAGGAGGAGGCTCAGCAGGATAGAAAAACGAGTCATCATTGTTAACGGTTCCTTTTAGGGCGTTAAATAATCCACATATTTAAGTTAACAAATTAGTACCGCACTCAAACGGTCTCGTCAACCGTTAAAAGTAAAAATGGTTGTTTTTTCCACTCATCGGCGCAGTACTTCTTCTTTTTGAATACCAGAGATCTGTGAATTGTCATGATCTTTCATCTAAAGCTTCATGATTTTGTCACCGTTAGCCCCTAATTTGACGGAAGTGATAAGAAAGGAGCTAGGTAATGCGTTCAATAGAACCAATTGCCAAATTGGATTTGGCATTTTCACTGTTTTGTCTCCAGCACCGATTTCGTTATCCGGTATCAAGGTTGAGCAAAGCGGTGTCACATACTGGAGATGGCCATCTTTATTTGATTCTAGGCTTATGTGCATGGTGGCTAGATGGCTCTAAAGGCGAATTGTTTTTATGGGTTGGCTTGCTCGCTTTTTCGATCGAGCTCCCCATCTATTGGCTGACCAAAAATATTTTCAAACGTCGGAGGCCACAAGAATTGTCAGACTTGGTCACTTCATTCGTGACTCCCTCCGATCGCTATAGCTTACCTTCTGGCCATACAGCTGCCGCTTTCTTAATGGCGAGCTTAATGGCTTATTTTTATCCGCAGTTAGCTGTCTTTTCATTCGCTTGGGCCAGCCTAATAGGTTCGTCTCGTATTTTACTTGGGGTCCACTTTTTAACTGATGTTGTGCTCGGTTCATTATTGGGTGTGGCATGTGCCCATCTTGCTATGGCAATAATGTTGTAGGTGAAAAATGAGAATATTATATGGTGTTCAAGGTACAGGTAATGGGCATATAGCCAGAGCTAGGGCGATGGCGCATGCATTGCAAAAGCGTGGGGTTGACGTTGACTTTCTCTTTTCCGGACGAGCTAAAGACAAGTTTTTTTCGATGGAAGAATTTGGTGACTACCAAGTTTATCAAGGCTTAACCTTCGTCAGCCATAATGGAAAATTGAGTTACGCGAGAACTTGCTTAAAGAACAATGTGCTCGCTTTTTGGCGAGAGGTTGCCTGTCTTGACCTTTCTAATTACGACTTGATTCTAAATGACTTTGAACCTGTGTCCGCATGGGCTGCAAAACGTCAGCAGAAAACAGTGATCAGTATCAGTCACCAAAATGCTTTTCGTCATGCGGTTCCATTGAGAGGCGCTAATTGGTTAGATAAGAAGATTATTGAGCACTTTGCGCCAGCAACTCATCATATTGGACTGCACTGGTATCACTTTGAGCAACCCATCTTACCGCCGATTGTTCATACCCATTCAGGTCCCGTAGCGAGTGATGACTTCGTATTGGTTTACTTACCGTTTGAAAATTTGAGTGATATCTCTGAGCTGTTACTGCGTTTTTCAAGTCAGACGTTTGTCTGTTACCACCCAGAAGTGATTGAAGCTCAACAATTGGAAAACTGTCAGTTGCTTCCGTTAAGTTTTGAAGGGTTTCAGCATCACCTTCATCGCTGTTCTGGTGTGATAGCTAATGGAGGTTTTGAGCTTCCCTCTGAAGCGCTGACTTTGGGGAAAAAGTTGTTGCTTAAGCCTTTGTCTGGTCAATTTGAGCAATTAAGTAATGTTGCAACCTTAGAGGATTTAGGGATGGCTACATGTATGGAAAGTTTAGAGGCATCGACAGTGCGCCAATGGTTAGATGAAGAACCCGCAGAGAGTGTGAATTATCCAGACGTTGCACAAGCTATTACCGACTGGATCTTGCTAGGTAATTGGCATTGTCAGGAGTCACTGACGTCAAACCTTTGGGAAAAAGTCGACTTTCCCAGTTATGTCACCAATATTTAGTGTCCGTTAAAATTGGCAAAAACAGCATCTAATCATTGATGCTGTTTTTGTATTTAGGGTTTGACCTATTTTCTTTGGTTATGGAATTGAGATCTTGTTTAACATGGTGTGAAAAATCATTAACGTTGGCTAAAAACATCACAAGTACCACTTGATGTTTTTTTATGATTTATATAACTGTTTGTTTTTTTAAGGGTTTATTCGGGTGGTGCGTAAAAAATACTGATTAATTGTCAATCTTGTTGCCAGTGTTTAATTGATTCGTTGATAGTAGCAATTCGTTAGAACCTATCTAACAAACAAATATAACAAAAGCAGGTTATCTATTCCTAACCGCTACTGACTTTTCAGAACCATATACACTGACGAATTTAAGAGGCTTGACCCATGATTGATAAGAAAGAGTCTATGAGTGCCATTGCTAGTTACCGCATGGAAAGTACTCTACGAGGAGTAGATTTAAACCTTCTCACTGTTTTTGACGCTGTAATGCAAGAGCAAAACATTACGCGTGCAGCACATAACCTAGGTATGTCTCAGCCAGCAGTAAGTAACGCTGTTGCCCGCTTAAAAGTTATGTTCAACGACGAATTGTTCATGCGACAAGGCCGCGGTATTCAACCAACTCAACGTGCTCGTCAGTTATTTGGTCCTGTTCGTCAAGCTCTACAGTTGATCCGTAACGAATTACCGAGCTCTATTTTTTCTCCAGAAACATCGACTCGTTTATTCAAGCTCGCAATTTGTAGCCCTTGTGATATGCGTTTTGCTCCTAAGATCATGTCTACAATCCATGAGCAAGCTCCAAGTGTTCAATTGCATTTAGATGCTGAGTTTGATCGCCAATTAGCAGAACGTATGCGTTATCAAGAGATTGATTTCGTGATTGATTACGCTCGATTTGATGACCAAGGTTTTTCAAGCACAGAGATTTTCCAAGATGAGTTGGTCGTCGTGGCTGCGAAGTCCCACCCACGAATCCAAGGTGAAGTTGCTCCAGAGCAGCTTCGTATGGAGCGCCATGCAAAACTATCACGAGTACATGGTCAGCGCAGTTTCTCTGAGCAAGCTTATCGCGAGATGGACGTGCAGGCATATTACGAAGGAACAAGCTTAAGTAATGTTCTTTACGTTGTTGGCCAATCAGAGTTAGTAACGATTGCACCACGTTGGATGGTAGAAAACGCGGCAAACAAAGATCAGCTACAAGTATTGGAGTTCCCGTTTGAGAACGCAAAAATCAGCGGCTTCCTAAGCTGGCATGAATCAAGCGAAAAAGACAAAGGCCACATTTGGCTACGCGATCAGTTGATGATGATTTGTGGTGAAGTGGTAGCTCTCGCTTAATTGTTCACCACCCCTTGTCAGAAAAACCTTGAGTGGTCGTCGGCCATTCAAGGTTTTTTACTATTTAATTGATAACTTTGATACGCGTCAGTTGCCTTTTATAACCCGAAATGTACACTTGTGCGCTCAAAAAGCTTACAGGTGTAAGCTAAAGGTAAAGAAGATGGCTAACTTAGATTTTCATATCGTAAAACGAATTCGTGAACAGATTGCCAAAGGCGGTGATCGTATTGCTCTCAAACATAAAGTGAGCGATATGTGGAATGGCATTAGCTGGAAGCAGTTTGGTCAGCAGGTAGATGCGCTATCACTTGCTTTACTGACTCAAGGGTTTCGAGTCCAAGATAAGATAGGGATCTTCTCAAACAACATGCCTCAATGGACTGTTGCTGATTTTGCCGCATTACAACTGCGCGGTGTGACAGTGCCAATTTATCCAACGAATACTGCGGCGCAATCTGCGTATATCTTGCAAAATGCTGATGTAAGAGTACTTTTTGTTGGTGAACAGCCTCAGTTTGATGCAGCTGTTTCAATATTCGATGAGTGTGAACAACTTGAACTGATTGTTGCTATGTCTGAGGACATCGATATAGGTGAACATAGTTATGCTCTGCATTGGAATCAGTTTACCGCTAAGGGTGATAATCAGCATCAGGTCGAGTTGGAGCAGCGCTTAGCGGATGCTAACTTTGATGACCTGCTGACCTTAATCTATACCTCTGGTACAACAGGCCAGCCAAAAGGCGTGATGCTCGATTACGCTAATATTGCGGCTCAGCTTGAAGGTCACGATCAACGCTTAAGCTTGACAGAAGAGGATGTGTCTCTCTGTTTCTTGCCACTATCCCACGTATTTGAACGCGCTTGGACATTCTACGTATTGTATAAAGGTGCTACGAACTGCTACCTACAAGACACAATGCAAGTGCGTGATGCCTTGAGCGAAGTTCGCCCAACAGTGATGAGTGCTGTTCCTCGTTTCTACGAAAAGATCTTCTCAGCGATTCATGAAAAAGTGGCTAAAGCGCCTTTCATTCGTAAAGTGATGTTCACTTGGGCGGTGAATATGGGAGCGAAGATGGCGGTTTGTCATCAGGAAGGACGCAAACCTTCACTTGCTTTGAAAAAGGCTTATGCGCTTGCCGATAAATTGGTGTTGTCAAAACTCAGAGCATTGCTTGGTGGTCGCATCAACTTTATGCCATGTGGTGGGGCAAAGCTAGATGAAACCATTGGTCGCTTCTTCCACGCGATTGGGATTAACGTCAAGTTAGGCTACGGCATGACGGAAACCACAGCCACGATTTCTTGCTGGGATGATAAGTGTTTTAACCCCGACTCTATCGGGATGGCGATGCCTGGCGCCCAAGTCAAAATTGGTGAGAACAATGAGATTTTGGTTCGCGGTCCAATGGTTATGCGTGGCTATTACAAAATGCCTGAAGAAACGGCGAAAACCTTTGATGAGCATGGCTTCCTGAAAACAGGGGATGCAGGTCATATTGATGAAAATGGTAACTTGTTCATCACAGATCGCATTAAAGAGCTAATGAAAACCTCTAACGGTAAGTATATTGCGCCGCAGATGGTAGAAGGTACCATTGGTAAAGATCACTTTATCGAGCAGATCGCAGTTATTGCCGACACGCGTAAGTTTGTTTCGGCGTTAATTGTGCCGTGTTTTGACTCGTTGGAAGAGTATGCCAAAGAGTTAAACATCAAATATCACGATCGTGTCGAGCTGATTAAACATCATCAAGTCGTTGAGATGTTAGAGCAGCGTGTTAATGATCTTCAGAAAGAGCTGGCGAAGTTTGAACAGGTGAAAAAGTTTAAGCTATTGCCAAAAGCGTTCTCGATGGATGAAGGCGAATTGACCCCAACACAAAAATTGCGCCGTAAAGTGATTAACGACAAATATCAGGACGAAATCGAAGAAATGTACACAGACAAATCAGATAAAAAGTGATTTTCTAAAAGTTAATTTTTCGATTGTTTAAAAATCCCCCAAAAGCATTAGAGTGCTGTTGGGGGATTTTTTTGTTTGAAGAAATCATCGCTATGGCAGGTTATCTATTGGTGATAGCTTGAATTTGTTTAATATTTTACTCTGAATTTTGCATGTTTTGTCTTTTGAAATTCTAATATTGTGTTTTGAGTTGGGGTAACTGCCTTGGTTTCGTCTGAAAAGTAGTATCTTGTTTAAAGTGAGAGAAAAATCGCATTAGACCCCTTGATAATAAAACGTTACATTTGTTGCGTTACCTTGCTTTTTGTTATTAATGAGCAGGACATAGCCGAAAAAGTGGAAGTATTTCGAATTAGGCTACGAATAAGACCTAGACTATGTAAAACCAGACCAATTAGTTGACCTTACTGATTGAAAACTGGTTAAGGAGAAAAATATGGCAGCAATGTTGTCCGGTGCAGAGATGGTTGTTCAATCTCTGATCGAAGAAGGTGTAGAGCAAATCTTCGGCTACCCTGGTGGTTCCGTTCTTGATATCTATGATGCGCTTCACGCGAAAGATGAACAAATAAAACACGTGCTTGTACGTCATGAACAAGCTGCAACGCACATGGCTGATGGCTATGCACGTGCGACTGGTAATCCAGGTGTTGTGTTAGTGTGTTCTGGTCCAGGTGCGACCAATACCATTACAGGTATTGCGACGGCTTACATGGACTCAATTCCCATGATCGTTATTTCTGGTAACGTACCAAACAATCTCATTGGTAATGATGCCTTCCAAGAGTGTGACATCGTTGGTGTTTCACGCCCTGTGGTGAAGCACAGTTTTTTAGTTAAGAAAGCGGAAGATATCCCAGAAACCGTTAAAAAAGCCTTTTATATTGCAACAACGGGCCGCCCAGGTCCTGTGGTTATTGACTTACCGAAAGACGTCATGAACCCGCAAGTTAAGTTGCCATATGAATACCCAGAAAGCATTTCTATGCGCTCTTACAAACCAACGACTACTGGTCATAAAGGTCAAATCAAGAAAGGCCTAAAAGCGTTACTTGAAGCAAAAAAACCTGTGCTGTATGTGGGTGGGGGAGCGGTGATCTCTGAAGCCGATACCCATTTACTTAAGTTGGCTGAAGCACTAAACCTACCAGTAGTGAGTACTTTAATGGGCTTAGGGGCATTCCCTGGCACTCATAATAACTCGTTAGGTATGCTTGGTATGCATGGCGCGTACGAAGCGAACATGGCAATGCATAATGCCGATCTTATTTTTGGTGTTGGGGTGCGCTTTGATGATCGTACAACCAACAACCTAGAAAAATACTGTCCGAACGCTAAAGTGATGCACATTGATATCGATCCTTCATCGATCTCTAAAAACGTTAAAGCGGATCTACCAATTGTGGGCTCGGCGGAAAAAGTACTCGAGAGCATGATTAAGCTGATGGAAGAGCAGGGAGCGGTCAATGATACTGCGGCTCTTGAAAGCTGGTGGAGCGAGATACAAGTATGGCGAGAGCGTAAGAGCCTTGCCTATGAAACATCTCCAGAACGCATCAAACCTCAACAAGTCATTGAGACTCTCCACAAACTTACCAATGGTGATGCGTATGTGGCTTCCGATGTTGGCCAGCATCAGATGTTTGCAGCTCTTTACTACCCATTCAACAAGCCACGCCGTTGGATTAACTCAGGTGGTTTAGGGACGATGGGCTTTGGTTTACCTGCCGGTATGGGGGTTAAATTTGCTAAACCAGACGAAGAAGTCGTTGTTGTTACTGGTGATGGCAGTATTCAAATGAACATTCAGGAACTATCGACCGCAATGCAGTACGATATTCCAGTTAAAATCATCAACTTGAACAACCGTTTCCTTGGTATGGTGAAGCAATGGCAAGACATCATTTATCAAGGTCGCCACTCAAATTCCTACATGAGCTCAGTGCCAGATTTCGCTGCAATTGCTGAGGCATACGGCCATGTTGGTATCCGTATTGAAACACCAGACCAATTAGAAGAGGGCTTGAAGAAAGCTCTCGACATGAAAGATCGCTTGGTGTTTGTGGATATCAATGTAGACGAGACTGAGCATGTATACCCTATGCAAATAAAAGGTGAGGGTATGGACAAGATGTGGCTAAGCAAGACGGAGAGAACATAATATGAGACACATTATTTCGCTTTTAATGGAAAACCAACCAGGTGCATTGTCTCGCGTTGTTGGATTGTTCTCCCAACGTGGATATAACATTGAGTCGTTAACGGTATCTCCAACGGATGATGAAACATTATCACGCCTCAACATTACGACTATTTCAGATGAAATGAAGCTTGAGCAGATCCAAAAGCAACTCAACAAGTTAATTGATGTTCTGAAGGTACAAGAAGTCTCTGAGCTTGAGCATATTGAGCGAGAGTTGATGATGGTGAAGGTAAAAGCGAGTGGTTTTGCACGAGCTGAAGTGAAACGCACGGCTGATATCTTCCGTGGCCAAATTGTTGATGTGACCTCATCTCAATATACGGTACAACTGGCAGGGACTAGTGAAAAGCTGGACGCATTCATCCAAGCGATTTCTGAAGTGACGGAAGTGATTGAAGTCGCGCGAAGTGGCGTTGTGGGTATTGCTCGTGGTGAGCGTGCTTTGAAACCTTAACGACTTAAACTCGATAAAAACCACCGACTAGCGGTGGTTTTTTTGTATCTAAAGAACAGCTTAGTGAAGAATTCGAGCTCGAATTGTACCTTCGATTTTTTTCAGCTTAGCCAGAGCTTCTTCTGAGCGACCTGCTTCTACATCGATCACGACGTAACCAATGTCCGCTGCAGTTTGTAGGTACTGACCTGCGATGTTAATCCCTTCTTCTGCAAAGATGGTGTTGATTTGCGTTAGGATACCAGGGCGGTTCTTGTGAATATGCAATAGACGAGAACAATCGCGGTGTTCAGGCAGTGATACTTCAGGGAAGTTAACGCTAGAAAGCGTAGAGCCATTATCTGAGTATTTCGCTAATTTACCAGCCACTTCTACGCCGATATTTTCCTGTGCTTCTTGCGTTGAACCACCAACGTGAGGCGTTAGGATGACGTTGTCAAACTTCTGCAATGGTGATTCAAATGGATCAGCATTGGTTTTTGGCTCTACTGGGAATACGTCGATAGCCGCACCAGATAGATGACCAGCTTCAAGTGAATGACAAAGCGCTTCGATATCAACTACAGTACCACGAGCTGCGTTGATAAAAATTGCACCTGGCTTCATGCGAGCAAACTCTTCAGCGCCCATTATGTTCTTGGTTTCAGGTGTTTCTGGTACGTGAAGAGAAATGACATCACACTTGTTTAGCAGCTCACTCATAGTATGAACTTGTGTTGCATTACCTAGTGATAGCTTGTTTTCGATGTCATAGAAGTAAACACGCATACCCAAGTTTTCAGCGATAATGCCAAGTTGGGTGCCGATGTGACCATAACCAATGATCCCTAAGCGTTTACCACGCGCTTCGTTTGAATTATCAGCGCTCTTCTTCCAAATACCACGGTGTGCCAGCGCATTCTTTTCAGGAATACCGCGTAATAGTAGTAGGACTTGGCCAAGCACTAGTTCAGCTACGCTACGTGTGTTCGAGAAAGGAGCGTTGAACACTGGAATTCCGCGCTCGGCGGCAGCGGCTAGGTTTACTTGGTTTGTTCCGATACAGAAACAACCAATTGCTACAAGCTTCTCTGCTGCATTGATGACTTCTTGGGATAGGTTAGTGCGTGAACGAATACCAATGAAATGTGCGTCTTTAACTGCTTCAAGTAACTCGTCTTCTGGTAACGAGCCTTTGTGATATTCAATGTTTGAGTATCCAGCAGCTTGTAAAACCTCTACCGAAGATGGGTGTAGACCTTCTAGAAGTAGGATCTTTATTTTTTCTTTTTCCAGTGAAACTTTGGCCATTATCTTCATCCTTAAAATGGGAAATTGGGGCTTAACTGGCGCACATTGTCTTTGATAACGTTTTCTAGGCACTTTAATGTGACGCAAACGTTTTCCTTGTGCGTCTTCTGCTCACTAAGTTAACAAAAAAAATACAGTTTGGGTAAGAAAATTACGGAATAAGGCATAATTTTTATAGAGAGAAATGAAAAAACGGCGCCGAATAGCGCCGTTTGTAAGGAAATAACGAAAAGAACGGAAGGTTACTCTTCGATTTTTGCACCCTGAGGAGTACCTGTGATAACCACATCCGCACCGCGGTGAGCGAACAGACCAACAGTAACAACACCAGGAAGAGCATTGATCTTATCTTCTAGTTCTTTCGGGTTTGTGATTTGTAGGCCGTAAACATCTAGGATCACGTTACCATTGTCAGTGATACAACCTTCACGATAAGCAGGGTCACCACCAAGCTTTACTAGCTCACGGGCAACGTAAGAGCGAGCCATCGGGATGACTTCGACTGGAAGCGGGAAAGTACCCAGTACGTCGACTGCTTTAGTGTCATCAACAATACAGATGAATTTATCAGAGATAGCCGCAACGATTTTTTCGCGAGTCAGGGCTGCACCACCACCTTTGATCATTTCACGGTTTGCGTTAATTTCATCAGCACCGTCTACATAGATATCTAGACCAGCGACTTCGTTACAATCAAACACTTCAATTTCTAATTCTTTAAGGCGCTGTGTTGAAGCTTCAGAGCTAGAAACTGCGCCTTTAATCTCTTCTTTGATTGTGCCCAGCGCATCGATGAAGTGATTTACTGTTGAGCCAGTGCCCACACCTACAATACTGCCTTTATCGACATACTTTAGTGCTGCCCAACCGGCTTCTTTTTTCATTTCATCTTGAGTCATGCCCATCTCCTAAGTGAGGTTTGTTTACGGTGAATTGCGGCGCGATTATATCTCCAATTGCGTCCTATTCCCAATCCCAGATCTGGCTTGGTGTCACTATTTTAGGTAGTGGTACGTCCCAGCTTTCAACGGGTAACTTGTCTACTTGCTGGCAATCATGAGCAAGTCCAATTGGCTTTGGGCCCGTTTGCGCTTTAAACCATGGCTCTAAAGTTCGGTCGTAATAGCCGCCGCCCATGCCTAACCTGTGTCCGGTAGCATCGAATGCAACCAAAGGTGTGCAGATTAAATCCAGTTGTGCGACTGGAATTATCTGAGTTTGATTCAATTTAGGTTCCGCGATTGAGTAGCGGTTTAGTACCATTGGGGTTGATGCGTCATAGTGAAGGAAGAGGAGGTGACCTTTTGAGAAAGGGTGTATAACCGGTAGGTAAGTTTTCTTTCCTTGCTGCCATAACCACTCTATTAGTGGTGTGGTTTCTATCTCTCCGTCAGCGGTAAGGTAGAGTGCAATATGTGTAGCGCGTTGAAGTTCGGGCAATAGAGAAAATTGCGATACGAGATCCAGACCAGCAATGTGCTGAACATCACTACTGAGATTGTTGCGCTTAGTTCGAATTTGTTTACGGAAGTCTTGACGAGATAGTGTCATAAGAATTACCCATGTCTGGGTATCAAGTAGGATACCCCAGAGTGCCGTTGGAGATGTTTGACCCATGAACCAGCTGGTTCAGGGCGGATCAGCAATGGCTACCGTAGGCTTCTCGGTGCATGCCGAGCTTGCTCAATAGCAACCAAGTACTAACCCTTTGGTATTGCTTATCGGCTCAGGGACGTAATCCCCTAACGCACACTCCAGGGTAAATTCTTGCGTATTGCTGTAAAGGCTATTGCTGTCCTGGCTTCACTTTACTTAATGCGTCGCTTAGTGACGCGCTGAGCAGTTCCATTCGCTCAGTTAGGGCGTTTTGTTGCTCTGCCTTAACATTATCACGGCTTTCTAATTCATGACAGACATTCAAAGCAACAAATGTTAGTAACTGTACTTCGTTGGTAATTTTAGTTTTTGCAGCCATGTCTTTCAGGTTTTCATCAAGACGCTGTGCCGCCTTGACCAATGACTCTTCCTGCCCTGATGGACAATTCACTCGAGTTATTCGACCTAAAATTTCTACTTCAACCGCTTGATTACTCATATCAACTCTGCACGTTACTTGGGGTGACTCTGCAGTTTGTCACCGAGGGGGAAACTATAGGAAAAGCATTGTTAAGATTCAAGCTTTTCGCAAGCAACTCGTAGTAATAACACAGTAATTGGACAAATTGTGTAAAAGCTATCCACAATTGCTGATTCGTTCGTTTTCGCTGGCATTGGTAAGTGGTACGATTGAGCTTATTCGTAAACTTTTGGGTCTATTCATGAGTGATAGCAATCTTCCAGATTATTTGACGCTAGCAAGCGAGCTACAATCTTCGGGTATCGCCGTTAATCCAGCAGAACTGCATGGCTTGTTAACGGGTATGTTAAGTGGTGGTTTAAGCTTAACAGACAAAAGTTGGCAACCGCTTATTTTTGACTATACCAATGATGGTATGGGTTGGCCGATGCACGTACTAAAAATGGCTGAAGTAACGTTAGATGCCACAATCAAAGAGCTGACTGGCTCTGGTATGGATTTAGAGATGTTACTGCCTGATGAAGAGGCTAGTGCAAGCTTGTTTGACATTGCAGACGGCCTTGCTGAATGGGTAAATCACTTTATTTCAGGTCTTGGTCTTGTCGGCGCAGATGTGAAAAAAGCCCCTGCTGATATCAAAGAGGCTTTGGCGGATTTGGAAGAGATTTCCAAATTAGGCATCGATGAAGATGATGACATGGAAGAACAAGCGCAACTGCTTGAGCAAGTGATCGAGCACGTGAAAGCTTGTGTATTAACAATCCATGCAGAGTTTGGTCAGCAGCCAAGTGATAACAAGGCACCAACGATTCACTAAGTAAGGATTGGCATGAAGCAGTATGATGTTGTCATTGCTGGTGGTGCAATGGCGGGGATGACCTTAGCGTTGGCGATCAATAAATTGTCATCGCAGCCTCTATCTATCGCAGTGGTTGAGCCCTTCCTGGTAGACCATCAGTCTCATCCTGGTTTCGACTCTCGCTCCATTGCCCTCTCGTATGGCACCGTCAATATTCTTAAAAGTCTGGATTTATGGGGCGATATTGAACCAGTGGCGACGGCGATCGAACATATTCATGTATCAGACCGTAGCCACGCGGGAATGACTGAAATCGACAAAGATGAACTGGGTGTTGAAAGCCTAGGCTATGTGGTTGAGCTTGCGGACGTGGGGCGCATCTATCATCACAAGGCTCAGCAAGATGAACACGTCGAACTGATTTGCCCTGCCTCGGTATTAAAGGTTAATAGAACTACCGAAGATGCCACGGTGCAACTGGACAATGGTGAGCAGATTAGTGCGAAGTTGTTAGTTGCGGCGGATGGGGCACTTTCTACTTGCTGCCAGCAAGTTGGATTAGCTTTGTCGGAACATGACTTTGACCAAGTTGCTGTTATTGCCAATATTAGCGCCGAGAAAGATCACCGAGGTCGAGCATACGAGCGATTTACTAGCAGTGGACCAGTGGCTCTACTGCCGATGAGTGAAGGTCGAATGTCTTTGGTTTGGTGTTTACGTCCCGAGCAAGCCGAAAGAGTCATGACATTGGATGAATCTGCATTTTTGGCTGAGCTACAAACTGCTTTTGGCTGGCGATTGGGTAAATTGGAGCAGGTTGGTCAGCGCGCTAGCTATCCTTTACTATTGCGTTACCGTCAGCAGAATGTTTCCCATCGCTTTGCCGTTGTCGGGAACGCTGCTCAGACGCTTCACCCTATTGCGGGGCAAGGATTCAACTTAGGTATTCGTGATGTGGCTAGTTTAGCTGAAGAGATTGCTCTTTCACCAAATGACTCAGGTAGCTACGCAGTGTTGAGCCGATTTAAGCAGCGCCGAATGGAAGATCGCCAAGCGACGATTTCACTGACTTCTTCTTTGGTGCACCTTTTTTCCAACGACTACTTATCACTGCGTATAGGGCGTAATCTGGGCTTAGCGGCTATGGATAATTTGCCTCCACTGAAAGCGCCTTTACTGTCGAGAACACTAGGTTTAGTTGCGAGATAATGATCTCGTATAAGGATTTGAAATAAATGATGCAAAGTGTAGATATTGCCATTGTTGGTGGCGGCATGGTTGGACTTGCACTGGCCGCGGCATTTAAAGATACCGATTTGCGTGTCGCGGTCATAGAAAGCCGTGAGCCAGAAGAGCAGTTGGCAGATCTTCCGGATGTACGAGTTTCTGCGCTAAGCCGTTCAAGTGAGAACATCTTACGTAACCTAGGCGCTTGGCAGGGGATATTGTCTCGTCGCTACTCGCCTTACTCCGCGATGGAAGTTTGGGAGCAAGACAGTTTTGCTCGTATTGAGTTTGATGCACAAAAACTGGCACAACCTGATTTAGGGCATATTGTTGAAAACCGAGTCATTCAACTGGCGTTACTAGAACAGGTGAAACAACAGCCTAATGTGAGCTTATTTATGCCAAATAAGTGCAGCTCGATGGCCATTGGAGAAAGCGAAGCTTGGTTAACGTTAGACAGCGGTCAAGCACTTACAGCTAAGCTAGTGGTTGGTGCTGATGGGGCGAACTCATGGGTACGTAAGCAACAAGATATCCCGTTGACTCATTGGGACTATGGTCATAGCGCCATTGTCGCCAATGTATGGACTGCGGAAGCGCACGAGCGAGTTGCTCGCCAAACATTTACCCCTCAAGGGCCGTTAGCTTTCCTACCTATGGGTGAGAGTAATATGAGCTCGATTGTTTGGTCTACTGAGCCTAATCGCGCTGACAAGCTGATCGCGTTGTCCGATGCAGAGTTCAATAAAGCGCTGACTGCAGAGTTTGACGCTCGCTTGGGCCTCTGTGAAGTTGTCGGAGAGCGCTTTGCCTTCCCACTAAAAATGCGCTACGCCCGTGACTTCGCCGTGGAGCGTGTTGCCCTTGTTGGAGATGCCGCGCATACGATTCACCCACTAGCTGGGCAGGGCGTGAACTTAGGTTTATTGGATGCGGCAAGTCTTGCTCAAGAAGTGATTACTTTATGGCAGAACGGCGAAGACATTGGTACCAAGCGTAACTTGCGTGGGTATGAGCGTTGGAGAAAAGCTGAAGCGGCTAAGATGATTGCAGCAATGCAAGGTTTTAAAGATCTATTCTCTGGAGGCAACCCAGCGAAGAAACTTGTCCGAGGTATTGGTATGACATTAGTGAGCCAATTACCCGGAGCTAAAGATGAAATCATGAAGCGGGCGTTAGGTCTAAAAGGTGATTTACCTCAGCTAGCAAAACGACACCGAAGTTCAGTTAGCTAATACAGCAAAGGGTTGGCAAGTGCCAACCCTTTTAAAATTCTGCTGAGTGAAATTTTAAGCATAAGCGCAACGAAGTTTCATTATCTCCTCATTCACTTCTTTAACCGCTTGGAAATGCCTTTTCTCTGCTTTCTCTGGAGGAAGGAGCTTACCATTGTCAAACTCAAACTTACCGACTCCATAAATGTAGATTCTTCCCTTAAATAGCCGACTTACGTGTTTAGCAATCATACCTGGTGTATAGCGCTTAAACAGTCTCATAAATAAATCCTTATGTTTAGCAAGCACTGCAAATTATACAAATATCCCCCTTATAAATATGTGATAGTGGTGGAGGAATATGCAGTATTAACGAGTAAATTGGATATTTGTGCTAATGCGAACAAAAATACCGATAGATATCCAATTTAGTGTGATAGTTACCTCAATTATCTTCTGTTATAGGAACTCATGTCTGACTCGAGTTAGCGCATATTAAGCCAGAACAATGTGACAGATTTAAGAATAGTTTAAGTTTTTAAGAATGTGCTAATTTAGTGTAAAAATTTTGCATAAAAAAAAGCCCGCTAGGCGGGCCGAATAGTCACAGATGCATTACACAAAAAGTGGATGTCCTGAAACAATCAGTGGATTCACTTTTTTGTTGGAGAAGGATAACTGTATGGCCTGAGTTAATCTCGATACCTTACAGCTTCTGAACAAGATGACTTTCTTGCTCGAACTTTAACCAACAAAGTAAGCATAATGCAAAAGTTATCTCGTGACTATATATGCTTTACTTTTGAATAAAAATTTAATTGCATTGAATTTCCAAATGCGAACTAGGTCACTTAGTTTATGTGATTCATATTTGTGATTGCTGGATTTTTAAGAGGTTTGTCGACAAATGTCAGCAAAGATTGGCTGGCACAGTCTGACTAAATCATCACGACGTAAGGCAATACCTGCCATATTAGATCCACTACTTATCGTCACTTCTTCTTCCAATAGGATTTGATGATCGAAAATGATGCGCATTGGCGTTGCGAGAAGTAATGGCGTTACGGTACCAATTTGATAGCCAGTCAAGTCGGGAACATCGCTAAGGTCAACACAGGTCATGCGCCGACATTCTAATAGTGCTCGAACTTTTTTGGGGTCAACAGATTGATTGCCAGGCGCGCAAGCCAGTGCGAACAAATCTCCCATATCACGCAAAACGATCGATTTAACCATTTGACTTGTGCGCACGCCTCGTTGGTTCGCAGCGTCTTCGATAGTGATAGCTGGCGTTTTATGGGGCAGCAAGCGATAAGAAACTTGCTGCTCAGTGAGGTATCGAGTGACTTTAGTATCGATATAATTATTCATCTTCAAGGGAGTAAGGCAGAGGTTCAATCGTCCAGATGTGGTCAGGTTGTGCTTTTAAGCGTAGCTGAGTGTCTGCCTCTAGATTATTAGG
The DNA here is from genome assembly GCF_984391705.1 of Vibrio sp. Taxonomy (NCBI): domain Bacteria; kingdom Pseudomonadati; phylum Pseudomonadota; class Gammaproteobacteria; order Vibrionales; family Vibrionaceae; genus Vibrio; species Vibrio sp. The sequence goes on from NZ_CFHWOM010000034.1 coordinate 22,239, forward strand.
TAAAACGATTAACCCCAGAGCTTTATCGTCATTAAATTGGTAGCTTGTCAGTAGAGTCCCTGCACTTCGCCAGTTTTCTCCGACAGCGCGCTCCACCTCTGCGCCCGCTTCAATAGCTGAAGAGGTAGAGCCTTTTACAATGTACATTGCACGCTTGTTCATGCCTCGATACTTAGCTCGAGCAACGGTTTCTTGGCCGGTATAGCAGCCTTTGGTAAAGCTGATACCACCGATGGCCTGCAAATTGAGAGCTTGGGGGATGTGTTCGTTCTGTTGTTTTTGGTCGACAAATGGGAGCGCAGATTCAATCTCTAATCTTGTCCATAGCGATTCATCAACTAATTGAGCTGAGCTACCTTCGATGAGTTGAGAGGCGCTGGCGTTGTCAATGACCAGTAGCCAGCGTTGCTCATCAATTTTGACTGCAGAGCCGCCCGATATAGTACGTACGTCACCCTTTTGATCAGAAAGCGAGTCAACCCAAGCGCTCGCTTGGCTACCAATCACACCAAGTAGTACGTCTTCGCTTTCCGTGATTTCAACTTTGGAAAAAATCGCGTACTTCTTGAGCTCGTTGAGCTCAATATCGATCGCGGACTTAGGCTGAACCAATGAATAGCCCTGATTATGGTGGAATAGCCTAAACACACTCCACACTTTACCTTTTGCGTCACAGTGAGCTCCAAAGGTGGACTGAACTTGAGGAAGTGTGACTACATCACAGGTGACTTGACCTTGTAGGTATGACTTTTTGTCATTACCAGTCATGTTAATCGCACCCCACGACGTTAGGTGAGAAAGAGCGAGTTCTGGCAATGCATCTGTGGAAGAAAGAGAAATAGGTGCAAACTTATTTTGCCATTCCATGTTAGTTACCTGCTTTAAATTCAATACTACTATGGTAAGTCCTAATAGCCTGATCAAACAACCTTTGCGGTAGTAGGTATTTATCAAATTCTTCAACACAATTGCAGTAATGAAGGATGATATTTTGATAGCTTGCTCGGGAGTGTGACTGAGTTAGTAGTTGTCGCTAGGTTTGCTTGGTACACTCGCGCGACAACAACCGGAAAGGTGAGGAAGTAGAATGTACACCGCGGAAGAAAAAGCGCGTATTAAATGGGGTTGCCGTCGAGGAATGCTAGAGCTCGATGTTGTGATCATGCCTTTTTTTGAGGAATGTTTTGAATCGTTGAATGAAAATGAGCAACGTGATTTCGTGTCACTGCTTGAATGTGACGATCCAGATTTGTTTACTTGGATTATGGGCCACGGCCGCAGTGAAAACTTAGGTCATGCATCCATGGTGGATAAGATTGTCGCCCATAACCTCAGCAAAGTCCGCTAAAACTGATTTAGCTTATTCATATCTTGCATTACAGGCCAATATCATTTTGATGCTATTGGCCTGTTTTCTTATTGTCATCTCTGATTTCCCGTTAGCCCCTTCAATCTGCATTATTGTTGTTTTTTGGCTTAATCTAGGCCGAGGTTCTTGGTTAGTTCCCACTATGCGTGGAGAGTTGATTGTTGATTCAGATGGTGGTGTTCACTATCAAGGCGAACTTATCGAGATACGAAAGATTGTTTTTAGCCTTGATGAGTTATGCATATTGTTATGGCTTTATGATGGGCGACGATATTTGCTTTGGCGCGACAGCACAAGTGAAGGGCAATATCGACATATTCTGGCGATATTAAAAAAGGAGCACTAGGCTCCTTTTTAACTGTGGTTAACTGAGGTTACTTTAGTTTTTCCGGAACTAAGATAGTTGGACCACTGTCTTTTGCTTGCTCTGGATAATCTAACGTGTAGTGCAGACCACGACTTTCTTTCCGTTCCATCGCACAGCGTACCATCAACTCTGCGACCTGTAGGAGGTTACGCAGCTCTAACAAATTGTTAGAGACTTTAAAGTTGCTGTAGTACTCATGAGTTTCTTGTTGAAGGAGCTGAATTCGACGTAATGCTCGCTCTAAGCGTTTATCCGTGCGAACAATTCCCATGTAGTCCCACATAAACAGGCGCAGTTCATGCCAGTTATGCTGAATAACCACCTCTTCATCTGAGCAGCTAACTTGGCTCTCATCCCAAGCAGGTAAGCTCGGTGCTAGCTCTGCCCCTTCCAGTTTTTTGATGATGTCTTTAGCCGCTGACCAAGCATACACCACACATTCTAATAGTGAATTGGAAGCCATACGATTGGCACCGTGCAAGCCAGTGTAGCTGACTTCACCAATTGCATAGAGTTGAGCTAGATCTGTCTCGCCTTGGAAATTCACCATCACTCCACCACAGGTATAGTGCGCGGCAGGCACGACTGGAATAGGTTCTTTGGTCATATCGATACCTAGGTCCAGTAAACGCATATTGATGGTTGGAAAGTGTTTCTCAATGAAATCTGCAGGTTTATGACTGATATCTAGGTACATGCAATCAGCACCTAAGCGCTTCATTTCGAAATCAATGGCTCTTGCAACGACATCACGTGGTGCAAGTTCTTCACGCTCGTCAAAATCTGGCATAAAGCGAGAGCCATCAGGACGGCGTAAATAAGCGCCTTCACCACGTAATGCTTCTGTGAGAAGAAAGTTTCTTGCTTCAGGGTGGAAGAGGCAAGTAGGGTGGAATTGGTTGAATTCCATGTTGGCCACACGACAGCCTGCACGCCAAGCAATAGCGATACCATCGCCCGATGATACATCTGGATTAGACGTGTACTGGTAGACTTTAGAGGCTCCGCCTGTTGCAAGAACAACAAATTTGGCACGAACGGTTTCGACTTGCTCTTGATTGCGGTTCCAAATGTAAGCGCCGATGACTTTTTTTTCATCTCCACCGATCTTATCTTCGGTTATTAAATCCAACGCGTTATGACGCTCTAATACCGTAATGTTTGGGTGGTTATTGACGTTATCTTGCAAAGATGTCTGCATCGCCATGCCTGTAGCGTCTGCTGCGTGTAAGATTCTGCGATGGCTATGCCCACCTTCGCGGGTTAAGTGGTAGCGCGGTTCCTCATCGCTATCATCTTCTTCGCGGTCGAACGGTACTCCGCCATCAATCAACCATTGGACACACTTTTTGGCATTCTTTGCAATGAATTCAACAGATTCCTGCTCACAAATACCACCACCTGCGATTAAGGTGTCTTGAACGTGTGATTCAATACTGTCTGATTCATCAAATACCGCAGCAATACCACCTTGCGCATAGTAAGTTGCCCCTTCACTGCGAGGGCCTTTACTAAGGACGATCACTTTGCCATGCTTTGCTACACGTAACGCCAACGATAGACCGGCTGCGCCACTACCCACCACTAACACATCACATTGATGTTCACGGTTTGCGTTCATAAAACTTTTAAATTCCCGAGTTAAAGTATCGATGCCTTTTTGATATCTGAGATCCCAAGTGCATCAATAAAGAGTTATCCCACTCTCAATCAATTATTAAATGCAAAAGTCAGTTCTGAAAATTCAGACTCAGCTCACCATAGTAACACTTGCTGATTGCCAAGTAACTAGCCTTCCGATGGAGCCAAGCCATAGAGTTTATAGTCAATAGTTTGTAAATTGCGTTGCATTTATCATGCGCCATCCTCACAATTTATCCATCAAACATTAGCAATATCATTGGTTGAACAATTAGTTTGAAGAAAGTTTGAACTTTCTAATTCTTGCTAGGTCACAATAGTGCTCTAGTAAGCAGTGGTGTCAATACTACATTTTGCATAATTAATGCTCATATCTGTGAGGATAAGAGCGAATAACAATAGGAGTACCCGCTCGAATGAACGAGCAGCTGACCGATCAAGTTTTAATTGAGCGAGTTCAGAATGGGGATAAGCAAGCATTCAACCTGTTGGTGACCAAATACCAAAACAAGGTGTGTAACCTTATTTCCCGCTACGTAAATAACCCTGGTGATGTGCCAGACGTAGCACAAGAAGCATTTATTAAGGCGTATAGAGCGATTCCTAGTTTCCGAGGTGAAAGTGCCTTTTATACTTGGTTATATCGTATCGCAGTTAATACTGCTAAAAACTACATTGTTGCTCAGGGGCGTAGGCCACCTGCACAAGATGTAGATACTGAAGACGCTGAATATTACGAAACGGGTAGTGCATTAAAAGAAATTTCGAACCCTGAGAACTTAACGTTGTCCAAAGAATTGAAACAAGTAGTTTTCAGTGCGATTGAAGCACTACCAGATGATTTAAAAACCGCAATGACGCTACGTGAGCTGGATGGCTTAAGTTATGAGGAAATTGCGGCTGTTATGGATTGCCCTGTCGGAACGGTGCGTTCACGTATCTTCCGAGCTCGTGAAGCGGTTGAGAAGAAAATTCAACCTCTTTTGCAACGCTAGTACCAGTAATAGTAATGGTGAAAATAATGGCTGATAAAGAGAAGCTTTCAGCACTCATGGATGGAGAGTTGGTCGATAAAGCTCTAATTACCGATATGGAGCACGACCAAGATTGCCTGCAGACCTGGAAAAATTACCATCTCATCGGAGATGTAATGCGCGGTGATGCGCCGGAGCAACCGGAGTGGAATATCGCTGAAAGTGTAGCTTTAGCGCTAGAGAATGAACCTGTGCACTCAACCTTCACCTCGTCAGAGGGTGTGGTTGAATTAAACAAGCATCGTGTTGAAGAGGCTCAGCCGAGTCCACAACAAGCACGACGTCAGTTACCTGCATGGTTAAACCAATTTGGCCAAGTCGCAGTAGCAGCGTGTGTATCGTTGGCTGTGATTCTAGGTGTACAACAGTATGGTGGTAGTGACCCTACAGCTCCAGAAGCGGATCAGTTGCCAGTTCTTCAGACTATTCCATTTGCAGGAAGTGCTGAACCGGTGAGTTTGACTCGTGAATCTGTTGAACACTCTAGCCAAAACAACCAAACCACGATTCAGGAGCAACGTCGTCGTATCAATGCGATGTTACAGGATTACGAACTACAATTACGTTTAAATAGTGAAAACGAATCTGTAGATAGTAATCACCCAGAAACGGTAGTTGAATGAGAAAATTTCTGTTCAGTGTGCTGACACTGTTCAGTTTGAATACAACCACAGCCTTTGCGGAGCAACCGCCCGCAGAGGCTTTGTTGCATCAAATGAACGAAGCAAGTCAGCACCTCAATTACGAGCTGTCTTATATTCTAATTAAGAAGAACAGCATCGAGCCTTTGCTATATCGTCATGCTCGTCTTGACGATAAACAACTTGCACATCTTGTTTATTTAAGTGGTCCGGTACGTGAAGTGATTCGCCGTGGTGGTGAAGTGAGCTACATCGAGCCAGGTGTCGAGCCGTTTACGATTGACTCCTCGAGCATGGTCGCACCGACTATTCCGCTACTTAATACCAACATCGAAGAGTTGAGTGAGTTTTACGATTTTATTCAGGTTGGCCGAGCGCGAGAAGCTGGTGCTGCATGTCAGGTATTGCGCGTAGTACCAAAAGATGGGCTTCGCTACTCCTACGTCTTATGGGTAGACGAGAAAAGCAAGTTACCTCTGCGTGCCGATCTGCTTGATAGAGATGGAGAAGTGCTTGAACAGTATCGAACCATTGCGTACAGCGTGAATGACCAAGTTGGTACGATTCTTAGCGGTTTAAATAATGTGAAACTGCCAGAGGTCCTGTCTTTGCCTAAAGGCCAATTGAAAGAGTCTTTCTGGCAAGTTAACTGGATACCAAATGGTTTTGAACCGAAAGAGCTGAACCGTTATCGAATGGTTAATACCGAACGTATGGTTGAAAGTCAGATGTACAGTGATGGGCTGTTTAATTTCTCAGTGTATATTGCTGACAGTGATAACTTGTCACTTAAAGGTCAGCTTGTTCGACAAGGGCGTAGAACACTTCACAGTTTTGTGAATGGTAACATTGAGATATCTGTCGTTGGGGATATCCCGCCTGCGACCGCTAAGCGAATCGCTCAATCTGTGGTGGTATCATCGCCTGAGAGTAAAACACCATGATGACTGCGTTGGCGACGGTTTCGGCTGTTCATGCTACAGCGAAAGGTTACGATGTAGAATTGAGCTGTGAGCAACAAACAAGTTGTAGTAGCTGTTCTTCGCAAAAAAGCTGCGGTACTGGGATTGTGTCTAAAGCAGTGGGTAATAAATCACTGCATTGGCATTTACTCACCAAGAAGGCTGTTAAAGAAGGGCAGGTGGTCGAAATAGGCTTACCAGAGAAGAGTTTACTGCAGTCTGCTGCGGTGGTTTATCTCGTCCCTTTGTTTTCACTTATCTTCGGAGCTTTGCTCGGAAGTTGGTGGTTTGCCCCTCTTCTCGGTGGAGGAGAAGGCGTCGTAATTTTAAGTTCTGCTATCTTTACAGGTAGTGGTATCTATCTCGCTAAAGCTCTTGCAGCGAAACTGGAGCGAGATTCTTCCCAGCAAGTGACTCTACTCAGAGTTCTTGGTGAGCCAATTAGCTAGTGCGAAGCGCTCAGAAATTGGGTAGAATCTGCCAACTTGATCGAAATGCCGTCAAATGACGGCTTTTCTATACTTAGCATTCAGTCATTGCTGAGTATCTATTGTCCCTAATTTTTAAGAGTTTAGTCACACCAAATCATGAAGCACATTCGTAACTTTTCGATTATCGCCCACATCGACCATGGTAAGTCGACCCTATCTGACCGTTTAATCCAAGTTTGTGGTGGTCTAAGCGACCGCGAAATGGCGGCTCAGGTTCTTGACTCCATGGATCTAGAGCGTGAGCGCGGTATCACCATCAAGTCGCAAAGTGTGACGCTTAACTACACAGCAAAAGATGGAGAAACGTACCAACTTAACTTCATCGACACCCCTGGACACGTTGACTTCGCTTATGAAGTATCTCGTTCTCTAGCGGCGTGTGAAGGCGCACTATTGGTTGTCGATGCCGGTCAGGGTGTTGAGGCTCAAACTCTTGCTAACTGTTACACTGCGATCGAAATGGATCTAGAAGTGGTGCCAATCCTAAACAAGATTGACCTTCCTGCTGCTGATCCTGAGCGTGTATCAGAAGAAATTGAAGAAATCGTTGGTATCGATGCGATGGAAGCTACGCGCTGTAGTGCGAAGACGGGCATCGGTGTTGACGACGTTCTAGAAAACATTGTATCTGCGATTCCGGCACCAGAAGGTGATCCTGAAGCTCCGCTACAAGCGCTAATTATTGACTCGTGGTTCGATAACTACCTAGGTGTTGTTTCATTAGTTCGTATCAAGAATGGTGAACTGAAGAAAAACGATAAGATCAAGGTAATGAGCACAGGTCAAGTTTGGGGTGTTGACCGTCTTGGTATCTTCACACCAAAACAAGTAGATACTGATGTTCTGCGTACTGGTGAAGTAGGCTGGGTGGTTTGTGGTATCAAAGATATTTTGGGTGCACCAGTAGGTGATACGCTGACAATGGCTAAGAATGGCAGTGAAACACCACTACCAGGCTTTAAGAAAGTGAAGCCGCAGGTATACGCAGGCTTGTTCCCAGTATCATCTGATGACTACGAAAACTTCCGTGATGCGCTAGGCAAACTAAGCCTAAATGATGCTTCTCTATTCTATGAGCCAGAAAACTCTGCAGCTCTAGGTTTTGGCTTCCGTTGTGGTTTCCTTGGCATGCTGCACATGGAAATCATTCAAGAGCGTCTAGAACGTGAATATGACCTAGACCTAATCACGACAGCTCCGACGGTAGTCTACGAAGTTGAAGAAACTAACGGCAAGATTTTGTATGTAGATAGCCCTGCTAAGCTACCAGCGGTTAACGATATCGAAGAAATTCGTGAACCTATTGCCCGCTGTAACATTCTTGTACCTTCAGAATACCTAGGTAATGTTATTACTTTGTGTGTTGAGAAGCGTGGTGTTCAAGTTGATATGGTTTACCACGGTAACCAAGTCGCGGTAACTTACGACATCCCAATGGCTGAAGTAGTTCTAGACTTCTTTGACCGTCTGAAGTCGACCTCTCGTGGTTACGCATCACTTGATTACAACTTCCAGCGTTTTGAAGCGTCGAACATGGTGCGTGTTGATGTCCTTCTTAACGGCGACACCGTTGATGCACTCGCAATGATCACTCATAAGGATCAGTCTCAGACTCGTGGTCGTCAGCTGGTTGAGAAGATGAAAGAGTTTATTCCTCGTCAGATGTTTGATATCGCGATTCAGGCAGCAATCGGTAACCACATCATCGCTCGCTCAACAGTGAAACAGCTACGTAAGAACGTAATTGCGAAGTGTTACGGTGGTGACGTGAGCCGTAAAAAGAAACTTCTGAAGAAGCAGAAAGAAGGTAAGAAACGCATGAAGCAGATCGGTAACGTAGAGCTTCCTCAAGAAGCATTCCTCGCTATTCTGCACGTTGGTAAAGACTAGAGTTGAACTACTCTCACTCCGGTCTGTCTTAAGACGTTAGATAATAAAATAAGTGAAAGGGTCTCGGCTCTTTCACTTTCGTATTTTTGAGATAAGGGAAGTCAATGGCGAATACATTTTCACTCATCCTCGTAATTGTTACTTTAGTGACGGGTATTGTCTGGGTGTTAGAAAAGCTGGTTTTTGCAAAGAAACGTCAAGCGAAAGTTGCGGAAGTTGAAGCGCAAACTAACGGTTTAGATGCTGCTGTTGTTGAAAAAGTAAAGACTCAGCCATGGTGGATCGAAAATAGTGTGTCTATTTTCCCGGTTATCGCTGCTGTGCTCGTATTGCGCTCTTTTATCTACGAACCGTTCCAAATTCCTTCAGGCTCAATGATGCCAACGTTATTGGTGGGCGATTTCATTCTAGTAGAGAAGTATGCTTATGGTTTGAAAGATCCAGTATGGCGTACTCAACTTGTTGAGACGGGTAAGCCAGAGCGTGGTGATACCGTGGTATTCAAATACCCACCACAGCCTAGTATTGATTACATTAAACGTGTTGTGGGTTTGCCGGGTGATACGGTTCGTTACAACAGCAAAAAAGAAATCTGTATTCAGTCTCCAGGCGAGACCAGCTGTAAGCCAGTGAAACTCTCGAATGTAGAAGAAAGCCAATTTATCCAAAATGGGATTCCTCTGATCCAACTTGATGAGAAGTTGGGGGAAGTAGGTCATCAGATTTTGGTTAATCCACTTCGTCGTGACCGTGTTGAAGCGTATCAGCCTCGTAATGGTGTCAATGAGTGGGTTGTGCCTGAAGGTCAGTATTTTGTGATGGGTGATAACCGTGACAATAGTGCTGACAGTCGCTACTGGGGCTTTGTTCCAGAAGCAAACCTAGTTGGTAAAGCCGTTGCAATCTGGATCAGCTTTGAGTTTGAGCGTGATGCTGACAGCATTTTACCTTCTTGGATTCCAACTGGTGTTAGGTTTAACCGCATCGGTGGTATTAACTAAATTTTCGTCTTAGTTGGCACCACAGAGTTGTGACTGCATAACCCTAGCCCTAATAACATAGAGCCTCTATGTTCATAGGGCTGGATTTATTTGTCGCTTGGCTTTGAAATCCACTATTTAGAAAATTCGAAATTATGAATGAGAGAGCATGAATTCTCCTATTGCAAAACTAGAGAAAAAGATTGGTTATCAGTTTAATGATGCTGAGCTGATCAACTTAGCGCTGACGCATCGTAGCGCTAATGGAAAACATAACGAGCGTCTTGAGTTTCTGGGCGATTCAATTTTAAGTTTTGTCATTGCTGATGATCTTTATCACCGTTTCCCAAAAGTGAATGAAGGGGACATGAGTCGTATGCGCGCAACACTTGTTCGTGGTCATACGCTTGCTGAACTAGGTCGTGAATTCGAACTAGGAGATCACTTAAAATTAGGTCCAGGTGAATTGAAAAGCGGCGGTTTTCGACGTGACTCAATTCTAGCTGATGCGGTTGAAGCGATCATTGGCGCTATCTATTTAGATAGTGATATCGAGGTTGTGCGCGGTATTATCTTGAGTTGGTACAAGTCGCGCCTTGAAGCAATTAAGCCGGGTGTTTCTCAAAAAGATCCTAAGACTCGCCTTCAAGAGTTTTTGCAGGGACGAAGAAAACCACTGCCAGCTTACACAGTGACTAATATTAAAGGTGAAGCACATAACCAAGAGTTTACGGTTTCGTGCGAAGTAGCAGGTATTGGACAGCCTGTAATTGGTAAAGGCACCAGCCGCCGCAAGGCAGAACAAGCGGCTGCTGAATTGGCACTAGAGCAATTGACCAATGACTGATTCAACAGACAACAATGAATTTGATATCGATGCGTTTTTCTCATCGAACAATGAACCAGCAAGCACACCAGAGAACCAACATTGTGGTTTTGTGGCGATTGTTGGGCGCCCAAATGTCGGTAAATCGACACTTTTAAACCGAATTTTAGGTCAGAAGATTTCGATTACTTCGCGTAAACCTCAGACTACCCGTCACCGTATTATGGGTGTGGATACTGAAGGGGATTACCAAGCGATTTTTGTTGATACTCCAGGGCTTCATATTGAAGAAAAGCGAGCTATCAACCGCTTAATGAACCGTGCGGCTAACTCATCGTTAAGTGATGTAAACCTTGTGTTCTTCTTAGTGGATGGCACGCATTGGACTGCCGATGATGAGATGGTTCTGACTAAACTGCAGAAATCGAACTTCCCAGTAGTATTGTGTGTCAACAAAGTTGATAACGTCCAAGATCGCAATGACGTTATGTTGCATATGATGGAGATGTCGAAGAAGATGGAGTTTGTTGATGTGGTGCCAATCTCGGCTAAGCATGGCAAAAACATCGATGTACTGCGTAAGCATGTTCGCGACCATTTACCTAAAGCAACACACCACTTCCCTGAAGAGTATGTGACTGACCGTTCTCAACGCTTTATGGCCTCTGAGATCGTTCGTGAGAAGCTGATGCGTTTCACTGGTGAAGAACTGCCTTATTCAGTGACGGTTGAAATCGAGCGTTTCGATTATAATCCAGAGACCGATGGTTTCCATATCAATGCACTTATCTTGGTAGAGCGTAGTGGCCAGAAAAAGATGGTGATTGGTAAAGGTGGTGAGAAGATCAAAACGATTGGCCGTGAGGCTCGCCTCGATATGGAAGAGTTGTTCGGTCGTAAGGTTTATCTAGAGACTTGGGTTAAAGTTAAATCTGGTTGGGCTGATGATGAGCGAGCACTCCGCTCATTGGGCTACATTGACGACTTATAACGAGTTAGAGGCATTACGCTTCGCTCCGAGTTAGAGTTAGTAAAAGGGGCCTTTAGGCTCCTTTTTTATGCTTAGAAGGTGATATGTCTTCAGAAGGTTTACAGCGTTGCTTTGTTTTACACCGTCGCCCTTACAGCGAATCGAGTCTAATTCTTGATGTGTTCAGTGAGGAGTATGGTCGTGTCACTTTGATGTCAAAAGGTGCACGCAGTAAGCGCTCTAATTTAAAAGGGGCGTTACAGCCATTTACCCCTCTCCTGCTGAAGTGGTCGGGAAATGGCTCGATGAAAACATTGCGCCAAGCAGAGCCTATCAGTTTAGGTTTGCCACTGACTGGTATCAATCTTTACTCGGGTATGTACGTCAATGAGCTAATTGGTCGTGTATTGATGGCGGAAGTGCCGATGCCAGCTTTGTTTCACGATTATTTACATGCATTGACAGAGCTTGCGCAATGCGACAATCCTGAGCCTGCGTTACGACGTTTTGAATTAGCGATGTTGTCAGCATTAGGTTATGGCGTCGACTTTCTTCATTGCGCAGGAAGCGGGGAGCCGATTGAGCCAACCATGACCTATCGTTATCGAGAGCAGAAAGGCTTTATTGCTTCGGTTCGCTACGACAATCTGACCTTTCGAGGTGATGAGCTTATCGCAATCAGCGAACGCAGGTTCACCACAAAAGAACAACTTAAAGCGGCAAAACGCTTTACACGTATAGCCCTAAAGCCGTATCTTGGCGGCAAACCATTAAAAAGCAGGGAATTGTTTCTTACGATGATTCCCAGAGCACGGAGTATTGGAAAATGAGCTCAATCTACCTAGGTGTAAATATCGACCATATCGCGACACTACGTAATGCACGTGGCACTAAATACCCAGATCCTGTTCATGCAGCTGAGGTAGCTGAGCGAGCAGGAGCGGATGGTATTACGATTCACCTACGTGAAGACCGCCGCCATATCAATGATAGAGATGTACGCATTTTACGTGAAACGATTCAGACTCGTATGAACCTTGAGATGGCTGTTACCGATGAAATGGTAGAAATTGCCCTGAATACTCAACCTGAATACGTATGTTTGGTGCCAGAGAAGCGTGAAGAGCTAACGACTGAAGGTGGCTTGGATGTTGTTGGTCAACTGGACAAGGTGAAAGCAGCGACGCAAAAACTAACGGCAGCAGGTATTAAAGTCTCACTCTTTATTGATGCAGACCGCGAACAGATTGACGCGGCGAAAGCATGTGGTGCGCCATTTATTGAGCTACATACTGGTCACTACGCGGATGCTGAAACGGAAGAAGATCAACAAGACGAACTGAAGAAGATTGCGGCAGGTGCAAGCTACGCAGCAGATCTTGGCATTACAGTAAACGCTGGCCACGGTTTGACTTACCATAATGTGGCTGCGATTGCGGCAATTCCAGAAATCTATGAGCTGAACATCGGCCATTCGATTATCGGCCGTGCTGCGTTTGATGGTTTGCACAAAGCGGTTGCGGATATGAAAGCGCAAATGGTTTTAGCGCGTAAGTAATTAATGGCAATTGTAGGTTTAGGCACTGACATTGCTGAGATCGAGCGCGTAGAAAAAGCGCTTGCTCGGTCTGGTGAACCATTTGCACGGCGTATTTTGACTGATAGTGAATTTGAGCGCTTTAAAACTCTTAAGCAACAAGGGCGCTTTTTAGCTAAGCGCTTTGCTGCCAAAGAGGCGGCATCAAAAGCATTAGGAACAGGAATTGCGCTAGGTGTGACCTTTCATGACTTCAATATTACCAATGATCAGTATGGTGCTCCCATTCTGACATTGAGTAATAAAGCCGAAGAAATTGCTAAAGCGAAAGGAGTTCGGTACATCCATTTGTCTATATCGGACGAGCGACATTATGCAGTCGCAACGGTAGTTTTTGAACAATAAGCGACCTTAGGTCGCTTTTTTTTTGTTCAAAGCAGTATTTTCGCGTTCCGCTCGTAACACTTTCGTTGGTTATTGGTATACTTGTAAATATAAATAAGAATTATAAATTAGCAACCTAGCGTTTAGACACAAGGACATTCGTCTATGCCTAACCAATTTTACAAGTTTATCACCCGTGGTACTTTGGCATTAAGTTTGGCGGGTTTGCCATTTTTCTCTCATGCAGTGGACTTCTCATTTTCAGGATTTGGTACTTTAGGTTATGCGTACGAGAATGAAGATGATTTAGCTTATCGCCGAGATATTACTCATACCACAGAGATTGATAAAAACGGCTCCTTTACTGTCGACTCCAATATAGGCGTTCAATTAGATGGCGCGATCAATCGACAATGGTCTTTTACCACGCAATTTCTCCTAGATCAGGGTGTGTCATACGATTTAGATGAGCTCACTGAGTTTGCTTTTATTCGTTACTCGCCTAATGCTAGTTGGGATTTTCGCGCTGGTCGCATTGGTGTAAGCGCATACGCGGCCGCAGATAGTCGTCATATCGACTATGCACATTTATGGGTCCGTCCTCCTCAAGAACTTTATGGGGGCATTGTTTTCAACTCTCTTGATGGCATTGGAGCCACCTATTACTCAAACAATGAACACTTCAATTGGAAAGCGACATTTGAGTACGGGCGCAATCAAGAAATGGGTGAGGTTCCCGTTACAAATGAAGAGTATTCGACAGACTTAGATAACGTTTTTAGTGCTTCGTTTGAAGTCGACAAAGATGCGTGGAAGTGGCAATTGTCTTACGCCTACATTGGATCTTTGACGGTGAATCATGGTAATCAAATTGAGGCTCTGCAAAGTGGCCTCAATGGCATAGCAAGTAACCCCGCAATTAACGCATTCTTTCCAAGCATAGGTGCAGAAGCGCTGTATGCTTATGACTCTTTTGTTCTTGAAGAAGAGCAAGTCAGTTACCTCCAAGCTGCGGCTATCTATTTTGACGGTCAATGGACGTTTCAAAGTGAGCTCTTCAGTATTGATGCAAAAAAAGACTCCATCCCTCAAGGGAGTGGTGGTTATGCTTTGCTAGGTCATACATTTGATAGCTTTACTCCTTACATCATGTATGGTCGATTCAAGCCAAGTACCTCTCGTTTTAAGTTAGAAGAAGATTGGAGCGTTGCTGGTCCCGAAGTCGCGTTGCTTCAACAGGGAGCGATGGCCGGCATTAATTCAGTACGAATAGATCAGTCAACCTACTCGCTGGGTGTTCGGTGGGATGTGTCTCCTTACATTGCGGTAAAAGCGCAAGTGGATCACGTTAAGATCAATCCATATGGCTACGGACTTTGGGTCTCTTCAGTGGAAAACATAAGTAAATCCACTGATGTCCAAATGTTCAGTCTTAACATGAACTTTATTTTTTAGGAGGCTGAGATGAGAATTGTAAGCCTCTCCTTATTGCTTATTGCAAGTCACGCTCATGCGGACTTTTACATTGTTGTAAACGAAAATAGCCCGATTGCAGTCTTCGCTGAAGATGACATTGCAGACGTTTACTTAGGACGAAAAAAAGTGTTGGGCTCTACCTATATTGATCAGGTTCTTGACCGCACTGGAGAAGACAGGAAACGCTTTTTTGAAACAGTAACCAATATGAGTGAGAGCCAGGTCAATGCGTATTGGGCTAAGCTTAAATTTTCCGGCAGTATGCGGGCTCCCGAGGAGGTGAGTTCGAATCAGGTGCTGCTAGAGAAACTCGCTGAGAACCCACAGGCAATTGGCTACATGATGGAAAAGCCTCCTGAAGGTTCAGGGGTTAAGGTAGCGCTACAAATCAATGAATAGACCTAAGCTGAACTCGCTCTCAAATAAGTTGCTAAAAATAATCACTATTTTGGCACTAACTTATTTGGTTCTTATTTTGGTGATTATGATTCCGGTTGGTTTTGCACAAGCGGATAGAGATCATAAAGAGTTAGAGCAAAAACTCGTTCTTTCCTTATCGGGTTCAGCAGCGATCGCTTTGTATGTTAATAATGCCGAAATCGCCGATGAAGTCATATCAGCCTTATTACTGCATAAAGAAATAGATGCTGTGCGTTTAGAGAGCGATGATGGTGTTTCATTTGCATCGAATCATATGACTCTGGAGGAGAAAGACCCTTGGGGACACGCCAACAAATATCGTCTTTACTCTCCGACTAATGGTGAACCTTTAGGGACACTTTATATTCACAATAATCATTCTGCCTTACAGCAGACCACTTTGTCACAAGTGTTCAACCAGGTCATGTTTATCTTAATCCAGTTTCTGGTGACGGTAATTGCTTTGATTATGGTGTTTAAGCGTATTGTCGGTCAGCCGCTAGCGGAGTTATCTGATGCTATGTATAGTGCGACGCCTGAGGATCCAAAGACCATTCCCATTGATCTTGAGAACAAGAATAATGAACTAGGCGTTGTGATCCATAGTGTTAATACCTTCATTGAGAACTCCCGCCAGGCGATTGAGCGTGAGAGAGAGCTTCGCTCTCAAATTGAGCACTGGGAGCACTACTACCGAAACATGGCCGAACAAGACACCTTAACTGGATTGAAGAATCGTCTTGGTTGTGAGAAGTACATCGAACAAGCATCACGTTCTAGCCAGGCGATTGCATTGCTGCTGGTTGATCTTGATGGTTTTAAATCCGTCAACGATACTCACGGTCATGCGGCAGGAGATCTAATCTTAACTGAAATCGCGAGCCGCTTTTCCGATTTACAAGCGAAAAGTAATATCCCTGGAGTGGTAGGTCGCATTGGGGGAGATGAATTCGTTATTTACTTAGTGTTGCAGCAAAATGACCACGAATTGCTAGCTCGTATCGCTAAAGAAGCGATTGAGTTAGCCAACCTTCCCTCTATGTACAATGGGCACTCGATTAATGTGGGATGTAGTATCGGTATAGCAATTCAGCCAAGTAAAGGCATTGTAATCGAGAAACTCCTGCACAGGGCTGACCAAGCGATGTATCGAGTCAAGCAGGAAGGTAAAAACAGCTATCATTTTTACCAAGGGGAATATAAGGCTCACGCAGACGGATAAGTCGGGCATGAGCCTCTATTGTGACTAAGAGCTCGTGCCTAAATAAGGCTGTGCACTTGCAACGACCTTCTCCATTTCGTCTTGAAGTTCGAATAATTCGGGTTCGATCTCTTCGATTTCAACTCCCGAACGTAACTCTTTTTCAATGGTTGCACAGATGCCTTTCAATCTAGGTACTCCACAGTATGAGCTGCTGCCGTGGAGTTTGTGGATATGATGGATTAACTGCTCAGTGTCAAAATGATCGTCCTCTAAGGCACCTTCGACAATGGCCTCTACTTCCGGAATATAGTCAATCAGCATTTGAAGCATATCTTTCGCAAGATCTTCCTTGTTCGCGGACTGTTTGAGTGCAGCTTGCCAATCAATGATCATATTCGAGTGCGGCGCTGTTTCAGCTTGGTTGTGCTCAACAGGATCTGGTTGGCTAGAGAGGTCGAGTTTTTCCAATTGATCATCTGTTGTTTGCGGACTCCAGTGCATCAGCACTTGCTGCAACACATGCTCTTCTATCGGCTTGGTTAGGTAGTCATCCATACCTGCATTCAGTAAGCGGTCGCGCTCGCCACTCATCGCATGAGCGGTTACTGCAATCACAGGTGTGTTGGCATTAAGCTCTGTTTGTTTTATTTTTTCACAAGCGGTCACCCCGTCCATCTGAGGCATTTGAATATCCATCAAGATAATATCGAAATGGTTTACTTCCGCTTGCCTCACCGCATCTACGCCATTAGTACAAGTGATCACTTTTTCTACACGCTCTTGCAGCAGCGCACTAATCAATTTGAGGTTAGCTGGGTTGTCATCCACTGCCATGACAGTGAGCGGTAGAGTTTCATTGTGAATCGCAATGCTTGATTCAATTAATGGCAAGCTCTCTTGATTTGCAGACAGTGTTTGCAGCAGACGCCTGCGAGATAGAGGCTTGGTGATACAGTGGACAGGGTAGGACTGTATCAAATGATCAGACAGGGCCAACGTTGTACTCGGAACACCGACAACAACGTGTGATGCGCAGCGCAGAGCTTGCTCAACTTGAAGCTCGACGGCTGTCGTTTTGTGCTCTTTATTTGTTGCTAGATTTAACAGCACGTAATCGAACTGCTCGACTTCATCTGGCAGGCTGGAGCGGTATGTGACCATGAGCCCCGCCTGTACTAACAGCTGCTGCGTAACCGATGCCGCTTGCATGTTTGGCTCAACTAGCAGTAATGAGCGTTGTTTAAGACTATCGGTTTCAATCATCTCGGTGACTGGCATATCTGTCGCATTCAAACGTAGAGTGAACCAGAACGTAGAACCTTGGTGGAGGCGGCTGGTTAAGCTAATTTCACCGCCCATTTGGCTAACGAGTTTTTGGGTGATAACTAGGCCAAGGCCCGTCCCCCCGTAGCGACGTGAGATACTTGCATCAGCCTGACTAAAGGCTTGGAAAAGCTGAGCTTGTTGACGTTCGGAAATGCCGATCCCTGTGTCTCGAACCATAAACTGCAGCTCGACAACATCGTCTTTCTGAGAACGCATTTCGACGCTGATATCTATGTTGCCGTGTTCCGTAAACTTAATTGAGTTACCGACTAAGTTGGTAAGAACTTGTTGAATACGTAGTGAGTCACCAACCAAGCCTGCAGGGATCTTAGGATCGATCTTCAAGGTCAGCTCGAGTCCTTTCTCGTGAGCGCTGGTGGCTTGTAGGCTGACGACCTCTTCTAGAGACTCTTGGAAATCAAATGGAATATTCTCTAGTGCAAGCTTACCTGCCTCTAGTTTTGAGAAATCAAGGATATCATTGATGATATTGAGTAGATTGGTCGCTGATTTCTCAATGGTTTGCAGATAATCGGTTTGGCTGTTCGTCAGCTTAGTTTTTAGCATTTGGCGAGTAAAGCCAATCACGCCATTCAGTGGTGTACGAAGCTCGTGGGACATATTTGCCAAGAACTCGGATTTTACGCGCGCTGCTTCTTGAGCTCGTTTTTTGGCGATATCAAGTTCAACGTTTTGAATTTCTAACTGTTCTAACGTTTCACGTAAGTCTGATGTTGCTTGGTCAATACTATGTTGCATCTCGACATGGTACTCAGACAATGAAACTGCCATCGCGTTGATACCGTTTTTTAGCGAATCTAGCTCACCATGCATTTTGCCTTCAATACGAACGTCGAGGTGGCCGCGACGAATACGGTCGACCATGTTTTTCATATGCGAAATTGGGCGGGTTACGTCATACATCAACCGATAAGCGAATACGGCAGACAGCCCGAGGCCAATTAATAGGACTAATACTGCAGAAAATACCTCTTGATATTGTTGTAAGCGCAGTGATGATAAATCGAGCTCGACAGCGACGTAACCCAGTGCAGGTGTATTTTCTTTACCGCGACTTGTGGCAATCAAACCAGATTCAGCAATAACGGGCGCGCGCATAATCAAGGTGTTTTCATTGAGTACCGAGCTACCTAACAGTGGAATAGGTTCATTCTTAGGGTAGGTCAAAGACTCAAAGTTAGGGTGGAAGTTCGAGGTGACAAACAACTCGTGGTTGTAGTCGAATACCGCAATACTACGAACAAACTTAGAGTTTTTACGATGCGCGTAGCTGATGATGCGCCGTACGGACTCTCGACTATTATTCTTAAGGCCATCTTCACTGGCGATGGCCAAAGGTTCAATAATATTTAAGCCTGAGTTGTACACTTGAAGTTCAAGGTCGTGATATCGGTTGAAAGAGAAAAAAGCACTCAGAAGTAACCCGATAATCAGCGTCGGCGCTAAGGTTAGGGTAATAACGCGGGCACGTAAGCCATATCTTGTCATTATTGTCTAAACATCGTGGTGTGGATATGGGAAAATAGTCGCAATATAAAGATGAGACTGCCGAATCCTTAAGCATAATCAACTCGGTCAGCTCACACAATGATTCAGGCACAAAAGGTGGAACCTGAACAGCAATTCGAGCAATTTAAATAGGCATAGAGCATGGCGCGTTTTTTCCAACCGAAGAAGAAAACTCAATTCAACACAAAGCACCAATCCGTTTTGGTCGAGAAACTTGATCATCACGGTGCCGGGATCGCCTATCAAAACAAAAAGCCTATTTTTATTGAAGGGGCGCTACCAGGAGAACAAGTACTGGTTCAGCTTACTGAGAGTAAAAGCAAATACGCCCGCGCGAATCTTATTAAGATTCAGAATAAAAGTGCCGAGCGTATTAAGCCGTTTTGTCCGCACTATCAAGAGTGCGGTGGTTGTAATATGCAGCACCTCGACATTGAAAAGCAGCAACAACACAAACAACAAACACTGTCGCAGTTAATGAAAAAGTTCTCTGGTCAGACTGCGTCGTTAGATGCTCCCTTGGTGGGCGAGTCGTTAGGTTATCGCCGACGGGCCCGTGTGAGCCTGATGTTGGATAAGAAATTACGTCAGCTACAGTTCGGTTTTCGTAAAAAGCAAAGCAAAGACATCGTTAATGTTGTTGATTGCCCAGTGCTTGATAGTGGCTTAAATGAGTTGATGCCACCATTGTTCGAGTTACTAAAAACGTTTCGTCATCAAGAGGCTTTAGGTCATTTAGAATTGGTGAAAGGTGATAATACTCGAGTGATTGTTTTGCGCCATATGAAGCCGCTTGAAGAGCAAGATCGGGCGGCATTGGAAACTTTTGCGAATGAACACAATGTGAGTCTATATCTCATGCCGCAAAGCGATGTTCTGGAGCGCGTGATAGGCGAGCAGGCTCATTATTTAGAGGCGGGAGCAACGATCCCATTTGAGCCAAACAACTTTATTCAAGTGAATCAACGCGTGAACCAGCAGATGGTTGTTCAGGCACTGAACTGGCTTGATTTGAACGCTAATGATCGTGTGCTAGATCTCTTTTGTGGCTTGGGTAACTTCAGTTTACCAATGGCGAATCAAGTGCGTGATGTAGTTGGTGTGGAAGGCGTCGATGCAATGGTTGAGAAGGCAACGTCTAATGCTAAGCTCAATCAATTGGATAACGCGCGATTCTTCCAAGCCAATTTGGAACAAGATATGTCTGGTCAGCCCTGGGCGAGCGAAAAATTTGATAAAATACTACTCGATCCAGCGCGAGCAGGAGCGAGTGGTATCGTAGATCAACTTTCTGGCCTTGGTGCTTCGAGAGTCGTTTATGTTTCCTGTAATCCTGCTACCCTAGCAAGAGACTCACAAAGCTTGCTAAATCAGGGTTTCCAACTGAAAAAGTTAGGCATGCTGGATATGTTTCCACATACCAGTCACCTAGAATCCATGGCGCTTTTTGTTAAGGATTAAACTTATTACCATAAAGTGAGTCAGACTCTGGGATAAGTCGAAGAAAAACTAAAAACTAGGACGAAAAAGATGGTTGCGGTAAGAAGCGCACATTTGAACCAAGACGAACAGTTTGAGCTAGATAAATGGATTGCGAGCCTAAATCAGGACGCAAATGTGGCGAAACGTCTCAAAGAGGTGTACCGCCAATGTGAAACCATTTTACAAGGCAATGATCAAGGCCCGCTTTTATTGTGGCGTGGCCGAGAAATGATTGAGATCTTAATTACCCTTTCTATGGACAAGGCAACTTTAGTGGCTGCCTTGCTTTTTCCATTGGTCTCAAGCGGTGCCTATGACCGCGAAAAATTTGAAGAAGACTTTGGCAAAGAAACCATCAAATTGATTGATGGTGTGGAAGAAATGGCAGCGTTGGGGCAATTAAACGTCACAATGGAAGGGAGCGCCGCATCGACTCAGGTGGATAATGTCCGCAGAATGTTACTTGCCATGGTGGATGATTTCCGTTGTGTCATCATCAAACTTGCAGAACGAATTGCTAACCTTGTTGAAGTAAAGCAAGCGCCAGAAGAAGTTCGTCAAGCCGCCGCGAAAGAGTGTGCCAATATTTATGCGCCGCTAGCGAACCGTCTTGGTATCGGTCAGCTGAAATGGGAAATGGAAGACTACGCATTCCGTTACCAACAACCAGATACCTATAAGCAAATTGCTAAGCAGCTTTCTGAACGCCGCATTGTTCGTGAGCAGTATATTACCGACTTTGTTGATGACTTAACTTCAGAAATGAAGGCTTCCTCTATCAATGCAGAAGTGAGTGGTCGTCCAAAACACATCTACAGTATCTGGCGCAAAATGCAGAAGAAAGGTCTCGCTTTTGACGAGCTCTTTGACGTACGTGCCGTGCGTATCATTGCTGACAAACTGCAAGACTGTTATGCCGCTCTAGGTACAGTTCATACCAAATACAAGCACCTGCCTAGTGAATTTGATGACTATGTGGCGAACCCAAAACCTAACGGGTATCAGTCAATTCATACGGTTATATTGGGGCCTGAAGGTAAAACAATCGAGATCCAGATTCGCACCAAAGAGATGCATGAAGACTCTGAACTCGGCGTTGCTGCACACTGGAAGTACAAAGAAGGTGGTGGCGGTCGTAGTGGCTATGATGAGAAGATCACATGGCTACGTAAGCTGCTGGATTGGCAAGAAGAGATGTCAGACTCTGGTGAAATGCTCGACGAAGTGCGTAGCCAAGTCTTCGACGATCGAGTTTATGCCTTTACGCCACGCGGTGATGTTGTTGACCTGCCAATGGGCGCGACGCCGCTTGATTTTGCTTACCATATTCACTCAATGGTGGGCCATCGTTGTATCGGTGCGAAAGTAGCTGGGCGTATTGTTCCGTTTACTCATAAGCTGCAAATGGGTGACCAGGTAGAAATTATCACCTCCAAAGAGCCGAACCCGTCGCGCGATTGGTTAAACCCTTCGACTGGCTTTGTCACTTCAGGCCGTGCTCGTGCCAAGATCAATGCTTGGTTCCGTAAACAGAGCCGTGAGAAGAATCTTGAAGCGGGTCGTGAGATCCTAGAGCAAGAGCTCACAAAGATTGGTGCAACGCTAAAAGATGCTGAGCAATATGGTCTCAAGCGTTTCAATATGAATACGCCAGATGAGCTTTATGTGGGTGTCGGTAGCGGCGATTTACGCATTAACCAAATCATTAACCACATCAATGCGCTGGTGAATAAGCCAACTGCAGAAGAGGAAGATCAACAAGCGCTTGAGAAGTTGCAAGAAGCTGAAAACAAAGCACCTGTTCAAAGTCGTCCTAAAAAAGATGCGGTAGTGGTTGAAGGCGTTGATAACCTAATGACCCATTTGGCACGTTGTTGTCAACCAATTCCAGGTGATGAGATTGCAGGCTATATTACTCAAGGCCGAGGTATTTCTGTTCACCGTGCGGACTGTGAGCAACTAGAAGAGCTTCGCCACCATGCTCCCGAACGTATCATCGACACTGTATGGGGCAGCGGTTTCGTCGGCTCATATATCTTAACTGTTCGAGTTGAAGCAATGGAGCGAGGCGGTTTACTCAAAGACATCACCACGTTGTTTGCAAACGAGAAGATCAAAGTCACTAGCATGAAGAGCCGAGTTGATTATCGTAAGCAGCTATCAATCATGGACTTTGACCTAGAAGTTACCAACATTGAAGTACTACAACGAGTGTCAAAGCGCGTTGAGCAGATTAAGGATGTCATGTCGGTGAAGCGCTTAGGCTAACTTTCACGTCGTACTTGTCACTTTTACTGCG
>NZ_CFHWOM010000035.1:0-45057 GCF_984391705.1 Vibrio sp.
AATCGGTTACTCAAACAAAGTTCTAGACCTAATCGCACACATCTCTAAGTAATTATTACTTTAAGATAAGCGTTTAGCGCAGAATCTTGTAAAAGGCGGCTCTCGAGTCGCCTTTTTTGTATCTTAATTTTGAGTGAGTCTACGTCTAGGAACTTTATATGGATTTGAAAACCCTCCCTACCCTCACCGCACTTTCAGACAATGTGACCATTGTTGAAATTGACCAAGTTAAAGTGGTTCGTGTCATTCACGAAAAAGCGACAGCTGGTATTGCTCTACATGGTGGACACGTCATTTCATTCAAGCCTGAAGGCCAAGAAGATCTGATTTGGATGAGCAAACAAGCGGTGTTTGATGGTAAAGCTGCCCTTCGTGGTGGTATCCCTATCTGTTGGCCATGGTTTGGTCGTATTGCAGCGCCAGCGCACGGTTTTGCACGCAACAGTGAATGGACATTGCTGGAACACCGTGAAAATGAAAACGGTGTCATTGTCGAACTTGGATTGGTTTCATCCGACTCAACACTTGCGGTTTGGCCTTATCAATTTCAAGCTCACCTGCTGATTGAAATAGGTGATGAGCTAAAAGTAACGCTAGGGGTAACAAACACAGATACTCAAGCTTGGACCTTCTCTGGCGCACTGCACACTTACTTAACTGTTGGTGATATTGAGCAGGCGACAACGACTGGTATGGGACCTGAATACATCGATAGCCTTAAAGACGGAGCAATCTGCCAAGGTAGTAACGAACTAAAACTTACTGACACGATCGACCGTGTTTACACCAAGCCAGCAGATCAAATTACCGTGTCTGACCCAATATTTAATCGTTCAGTCGTTGTTGAAAACCAAGGTCATAATTCTGCGGTATTGTGGAACCCTTGGGCTGAAGGTGCTAAAGGCATGGGGGATATGCAAGATGACGGTTACAAAACCTTCCTTTGTGTAGAGTCTACACTACACGCGCCATCACTAGAGCAAGGTAAAACCTTACAACCTGGCGAACACCACCAGCTAATCACGACAATCAAGTCAATGTAATAAATAGGTCGGATTTCCGGCCTATTGTAATAAATCTCTCCTTCTTCAGGTCTACTCCTAGTTATCCATTGGTTTACTGCATTTTTTTGACAAATTACTTAATAGATATCAATTAAGTCATCCATATAAGTCGATAGCATGCATTTCACAACAACCAATCAGTTTTATAAATACCAGGAAAGACACTACATGTTGCAAAAATATAGAAACCAAAGCGTTGGTTTCCAACTAAAGTTGGTTATCACTTTGTGTCTGCTTGCCACTTTTTCCAGCATTGCTGCACTTGTTTATCAAAACGCTTCAAGCGTGTTACTGGAAAATACC
Source organism: Vibrio sp. (assembly GCF_984391705.1). Classification (NCBI taxonomy): domain Bacteria; kingdom Pseudomonadati; phylum Pseudomonadota; class Gammaproteobacteria; order Vibrionales; family Vibrionaceae; genus Vibrio; species Vibrio sp. The sequence continues at coordinate 1,368 of NZ_CFHWOM010000035.1, forward strand.
TTGAAGGAGCACCAATCTAAAGTTGAGTCTATGGCCAAAACCATCGCTGGCCAGTTCAACGCCTACCTTCATACTGCAGAAGTCTTAGAGTCTACGTTTCGTAATGGCTATTTAGCAGGCGTATACGTCGAAAGCTATACCGTTGAATTTCAAGGAAACCAAGTACCCAACATCACTCAATATAGTGAAAGCTTGGTCAACGACACTAAATTGGTAGACAGCTTTACACGCGATACAGGTGCGGTCGCGACGATATTTGTCCCTTTAAACGACGATTTCATCCGAGTTGCAACGTCGCTCAAAGATCCACAAGGAAATCGAGCAATAGGTACAACGCTAGGTAAAAACCATCCTGGCTATCAAAAACTGATTAGCGGCCAACCATACTATGCTCAAATAAAGCTTTACGGCCAACGCTACATCACATACTACGCGCCTTTAAAAGATGCTAACGGTACAGTAAAGGGCATTACCTTCATCGGACTTCCGGTAGAGCGAGCTACCCAAAATCTGTTTGATTCACTAGAAACCGTTAACTGGGGTGATACGGGCTACACCATCATTCTCGATAACAAGGAAGATAACTTAGGTCATTACCTACTTCATCCGAAACACAAAGAAACGGATCCACCAATTCAAGAAGTCTCAGATTACAACGGCAACAAACCGTTCTACAAAATATTCGAACAAAAGAGTGGCCTAATTCGCTATCCATATGAATACAATGGCCAAGTTGGGGAAAAGTATCTCGTCTTTACTGAAGTGCCTGGTTGGAACTGGAAACTGTTAGGTGGCACCTTTATTAGTGAAGTCACAAAAGGAAGCCAAGCACTACTAGAGCTTATCGCCATCATCTCAGTTTTGGTCGCTGCAGGAACGTTTGTAATCCTTACCATCGTGCTCAACAGAATGCTGAAACCACTAACTATCCTAGATGGTTACATGGGCCGACTTGCAAAAGGTGAAGTGAGTATTCATATCCCTGCTACGGGACAAGCATCCAAAAACGAGATTGGTAACCTCAGTAATGGTGTTGCCAACATGGCCAATCAATTGGATGAGCTCGTTGGTCAGATCCGGGCAACAAGCGATCAAGTCGAAAGTAACTCAACGTGTGTTGTGAATGATGCGAATCACAACCTCACCCAATCTGATTTACAACAAGAACAGGTGGAGCAAGTCGTCACAGCTATAGAAGAAATGGCATCTTCCGCTCAATCTGTTGCTCAACAAGTTGAAAGTATCGCAGAAAACGTACGTTCAGCGAATACAGATAGTCAGTCTGGTTTAGAGGTAGTGGAAGGCGTTTGCATCGATGTTGCCCAGCTTAATGATCAGTTAGATCAATCAGCGGCGGCAATAGAGCAGGTGAACATAGATAGTGAGAGTATCCAGACTGTCACGAAAATGATTGATGAGATTGCGGAGCAAACTAATCTGCTGGCACTGAATGCCGCTATTGAAGCTGCTCGAGCTGGAGAACAAGGACGAGGCTTTGCTGTCGTCGCCGATGAAGTACGCACACTCGCTCACCGAACTCAGACATCAGTCCAAGACGTCGTCAGTATTATTGAGAAGCTAAAAGGCTCAACCAGCAATGCGGTAAATATGATGACGGAAAGCCAAAACAATGCCAATAAAGTACTAGATAAGGCTCAAGAGGCAGGAAATGCATTGGAAGCGATTGCTAGCCAAGTGCAGTCTATCGCTTCTCAGGCAGATGCGATTGCAGCAACATCAGAAGAGCAAGCGCAAGTCTCGCAGGAAATTGCTGCAAGTGCACACTCGATCAGTGAGCTGAATAGAGAAAGCCGAGACACAAGTGCACAAACTTCTGAAAGCGCTACCCAATTACAAAAGCAAGCGCAGCACTTAAAGCAACAAGTGGATTTTTTCCACTAACCCACTTAAAGAGCCGATAGATTTCGGCTCTTTTTATTTCGCTGACCTCATTCTTTTTGATAGAATTTGCCGCCTCACTTCTGCCTTGAGTATGTCATGAACTATCAGTGCCCTCTTTGCCATCAGCCCTTATCACGTTCCGAACGTAGTTTCCGCTGTGAAAACAACCACGCTTTTGATTTAGCTAAAGAAGGCTACCTCAACTTGATGCCGGTACAACATAAGCGCTCGAAGGATCCTGGCGACAATAAAGAGATGACGCAAGCACGCAGACGCTTCCTAGAAAAAGACTATTATCGTCCCATGAAGCAGAAAGTGGCTGAGCTTTGTGCAGAATATGTCGATGGCGAAAGACCACAACTCCTTGATATTGGTTGCGGCGAAGGTTACTACACCAACGCAATCGCACAACGATTACAAGAGAGATCTGACAGCTCGCAAACCTACGGCTTAGATATATCAAAAGTGGCGATTCGCTACGCAGCGAAGCGTTATACCAACTGTGCATTTAGTGTTGCATCTAGCCACCGGCTGCCTTTTGCAAACCAAAGTCTAAATGCTGTGGTTCGAATCTATGCACCATGCAATGCTGATGAATTAGCTCGAGTGACAACTGATAATGGTATCGTTGTTACAGTTACACCAGCTGCACGTCACCTATATCAATTGCGTGAGGCCATCTATACGGATGTTCGACTGCACAGTGAAGATCCCGAACAAATTACTGGCTTCAGCTTAGAGAAAGAAGAAACGCTTAGCTACGTTATGCCTCTCGCCCAAGGCGATGCCTACGACCTCTTGCAAATGACTCCTTTCGCGTGGAAAGCGTCAGAATCACTACGTGAAGAACTTCAATCCGCTACACTGTTTGAGTGTGAGGCTGACTTTATGATTCGCGTTTATCGCAAGCAACAACAAAACCAATAGATAATAATTCTCATTATTATTGAAACATTTTAAAGCCTCCAGTAGTATGCTCTCACCAATTTCTGGAGGTTTTTTAATGCGTACTGTAATCGCAACTTCTCTTTTCACTCTTTTCCTAACGGCCTGTTCAACAACTTATGATCAGACGCCAACAACATTCTACGACTACAAGCTTCTTTCTCCTCAAGCAAAGCAAATTCAGCTGAGCCAGCTTCCGAAAGAGCTTAGTGAGGCAGACGTTATTTTGGTTGGTGAGTGGCATACACATGCCGGTGTACATCGTTTTCAAACCGATTTATTGCAACAGTTGATCACCAGTAATGAAGCGGTCGCGCTTTCAATGGAACAATTCTCTAGAGACAAACAAGAGGTCCTTGACGAATACCTTAGCGGCACCATCGGTGAACAAGTTCTTATCAGCAACGGGAACGCTTGGCCTAATTACGAAAGTGATTACCGACCTCTCGTAGAGTTGGCAAAAAGAAACAATCTAGACATTATTGCATCCAATGCGCCTAAACCAATTGTGCGTTGTATCGGCCGCCAAGGTCTTGATTATTTAGATAAACTTACAGAGAAAGAGCGATCGTTCTTAGCAAGCAACATCGACACCTCAACGACGCCTTACAAAGAAAAATTTATGGCGTCTATGCATCACGGTAAACCCGAACAAACCGAAAAGCAGTTCGCCGCCCAGATTACTTGGGATGAAACTATGGCAGAAAGCATCGTCAACTATTTAGAGCAAAATAGTGGCTCTCAAGTTGTTCATATCGCTGGAAAATTTCACACGGAGCTAGGGCTTGGTACCAAAGCTGCTATTCTGAAACGCAACCCTTCCCTCAAAGTCGCTGTAATTACACCAGTACCAACGGCTGATTCTGATAGCGGTGATGATTTTCGCCTAGTCGTCGTTGAGCCGCCGGTGCGATATGTACAAATGGAAAATCGAATGAAGGCGTACCAAAAGTTGAAAGGTCGCAATGATGATCTAACTTGTCGTTAAATTATTGATTAAAACCACTGACGAGTATCAAGCATACTCGTCAGTTTTATCTTATTTCCTACCCGTCCGCTACAAACAGGCATACTTTATGCTTGAGTGAATTTCATACAAATTACGCATATTTTGCACAAGTTTTTCACAACACGGTCGATATATTGTCTGAGGACAGTATAAGGAGTTCACTATGACCCCAGTAGGAATGGCGCCGGCACAGCTTTCGCCAACCCAGCAGGTTAAGCCTCAATCAAGCCCTGTGGATAGCTCTCAGGCCTCAACACCATTGAAAGTTGAGCAAAATAAAGTCACTTTATCTGAAGAAGGCAAAGCGCTTTTAGCCGCTTTACAAGAGATTGAAAAAGACTCAGTGGCTGAAAAAGGTGACAAATCCGTCGGCGATAAGGTTGAGTCATTTGCTCATGGTGCACTGGGTATGGATCACCCTGACAAAATTAAAGAGGAAGACGATGGATCTTACTCTGCGGGGCAATACCTTTCCGCTGCGGCAACCGTTGGTGGCATTTTGCTAGCCATACTATAAACCAGCCCCCTCTCAATGGTTGATTAGATTTATTACTCTTGTCGACAAACAATCGAGTTTGTTGGCAGACATTATTGCGTTCCATAATCAGGCAATTTTTGTTTATGGATTAATTGCACGTGAAAAACGCTTTTTCGCTTATTGATAAGCCCACCTTCTTTGGCGCTATCGCCCTTTTGCTGACCGTCATTTTTCCTCTCATTTTATTCCCTCAGCAAGGGGCAGACTGGATTGCCATCGCCAAGAACTTCATGACCGATAAACTCGGTTTCCTTTATTTAGCACTCGGTCTTAGTGCGTTCTTCTTTATGATCTACGTCGTCTTCAGTGACATGGGGCAAATCAAACTAGGTGACCCTGACGAGAAGCCTGAATTTGCCACCTCATCTTGGGCAGCGATGCTGTTCTGCGGAGGCATAGGCGCAAGTATTCTTTACTGGGGCTGTATTGAATGGGCGTACTACTACCAAAACCCACCATTTCAGCTAGAACCAGGCAGTGAAGAAGCCGTGCGCTGGGCTGCGACCTACGGTATCTTCCACTGGGGTCCGATTGCTTGGTCGATTTACCTGATCCCTGCTCTGCCAATCGCATACTTCTTTTATGTTCGTAAGCAACCTGTGTTAAAAGTTTCCAGCGCTCTTATGCCAGTGATTGGCGAAGAACGAACCAATGGCGCAGCGGGTAAAATTGTCGATGTGCTGTTTATTTTCGGCTTGTTAGGCGGTGCTGCGACTACGTTAGGTCTTGCCGCGCCTCTCATCGGTGAAGGCTTAAACTTCCTATTTGGTATTGAACAAAGCACTCTGAGCCAAATCGCGATCTTACTCGTTTGTACAGCGATTTTTGCTTACTCTTCCTATGCGGGCATGGAGAAAGGCATCAAGATCCTCAGCAATATCAACTTCTGGGGCGCGATGGGGCTACTGGCGTTTGTCCTTGCTGTTGGCCCAACCATTTTCATGCTAGAAACCGGCCTCGATTCTATCGGCCGAATGTTATCTAACTTCTTTGTCATGGCGACTTGGGCTGAGCCATTTGGTGGATACGGCACCTTCGACGATACTCATTTCCCACAAGATTGGACCATATTCTACTGGGCTTGGTGGTTAGTATTCGCGCCGAGCATGGGCCTGTTTGTTGCTCGGATTTCACGCGGCCGAACTATCAAACAAATGGTATCTGGCTCTATCTTCTTTGGATCGTTAGGCTGCTTCTTGTTCTTTATGGTCCTGGGTAACTATGGGCTATCGCTACAGCTCTCCGGAGAGCTGGATGTAGTTGGTATTCTGAATACAGAAGGGGCAACCAAAGCCATTTTCTCAATGCTTGATGCTTTGCCAATGGGCACATTAGTGATCGCTGTGTTCACTATTCTATGTGTTATTTTTACCGCAACTACATTCGACTCTATCTCATACATCTTGGCATCTGTTGTTCAGAACAACGTGACTGAAGAGCCAATGCGTTGGAACCGCATGTTCTGGGCATTCGCATTGTCGTTCTTGCCAACGGTGCTCATGTTCTTAGGTGGCTTAAGCACATTACAAACTGCAGCTATTGTTGGCGGCTTACCTCTACTTGGGATCTCTGTGATGTTGATGGTATCCGCCGTTCGAGCCACTTCATTGGATCTACGTCATCAGGAAGACTATGTTGAGCCAACCATCAACATCGAAGAACTACCAGATATGGACCCATGGTCTTTGGAAGGTATGGCTCTCGCACGATTTGAACGCAGCCGCGATGCAGCACAAGAAGCCGCTGAACTAGAACGTGAAGCATTGGCTAACGTAATGAAGGTGAAAAAACACATTCGTGCTTTTGCTTTAGAGCATGATGGCGAAGAAGCATTCTCCGATCACCATTTACCTCAAGAGCTTCAAGACGAGCTTCAATCTGCTCTAGACGCTGTATCAAAGGCGCAAGATGCAAAAGAAGCCGCGTCTGAGCAAGCACAAATGGCAAGAAGCGAGTTTAATCAAGCGGTCGTCAACGCGGCAAGCTAACTCTTTCTTTGGCCATGCCCCTCTCCTTCCTAAGTCAAAGCTCATCATTAGATGAGCTTTTTTTATCTTCTTTCAGACTAAAATCGAATAATTACTCAGTTTTATATTTATGACATAAATACGAAACACATTTGACATAAACCGGTGTTGTAATCAGCTCGCTTTTATAAATAAGGACAATTCGATGAAGCACTTAATCAAACCGGTTATTGCCGCAGTGGCAACGTCTACGCTATCGTTCAATGTACTTTCAGCGGAGATCAAAAACGTTATTTTGATGATTGGTGATGGTATGGGCCCACAGCAAGTCGGCCTACTAGAAACCTACGCAAATCAAGCACCAAACTCAATCTATAAAGGCGATAAAACCGCCCTATATAAGCTGGCTCAAGAGGGCGTTATTGGCTCTTCATTAACTCATCCAGAAGATGCGATTGTAGTTGACTCGGCATGTTCCGCTACCATGCTTGCGACTGGAACATACACGGCTTCAGAAGTAATAGGTATTGATTCACAAGGCCATCACTTAGAAACGGTGTTAGAGAAAGCGAAAAAAGCAGGCAAAGCCACAGGCTTAGTTTCCGATACCCGCCTAACTCACGCGACACCTGCAGCCTTTGCCGCTCACCAACCTCACCGCTCATTAGAAAACGACATTGCTTCAGATATGTTAGCCACAGGTGTCGACGTCATGTTATCTGGCGGGCTGCGTCATTGGATTCCTAAATCCACAAATGATAAAGGCGAGACCTATAAAGAGTTACAAAGCCTAACTCAAGGCGATGTGTATCTAAAATCGAAGCGTAAAGATGATCGTAACCTTCTGACAGAAGCACAAAAAGGCGGCTACCAACTGGCATTTAACCGAGCCATGCTTGACCAAGCGAAAGGTGACAAGCTACTTGGGCTGTTTGCGTATTCAGGCATGGATGATGGCATTGCTTACAGCAACAAGAAGATGACTGGTGAGCGCACCCAACCAAGCCTTAAAGAGATGACGGATAAAGCGCTTGAAGTATTAGCGAAAGACAAAGATGGCTTTTTCTTAATGGTTGAGGGCGGCCAAATTGACTGGGCTGGCCATAGTAACGATGCGGGGACTATGCTGCATGAAATGATCAAGTTTGATGAAGCCGTAGAATCGGTCTACCAATGGGCAAAAGATCGTGATGATACGATTGTTATTGTCACTGCTGACCATGAAACGGGATCATTTGGCTTTAGTTACTCGTCTCAAGATTTACCAAAGCCTCAAAAGCGTTCTGGTGAAGCCTTCGCCAAACGTGACTACGCACCTAACTTCAATTTTGGCTCATTTGATATCTTAGATGGCTTGTACAATCAAAAGCAAAGCTACTACGGCATGATCAGCCAATTCCAAAAACTGGACAAAGCGCAGCAAACTCCTGAGAAGTTGGCTGAAATTGTAAACCAAAATAGCGCCTTCCCTATTACAGCAGAGCAAGCGAAAAACGTGCTAGCCAGCAAGCCAAATCCATACCGTCTCGCTCAGCATAAATACTTATCGGCGGAAAACGTGCCAGCTATTAACGACTTCGATGCCTTCTTCCCATATAACGATCGCGGCAACCTATTAGCTCGTGAGCAAGCGACAGGACAAAACATCGTTTGGGGTACCGGAACTCACACTCATACACCTGTTAATGTCTTTGCTTGGGGACCAGCAGATAAGATATTGCCTGTATCAAAAATCATGCATCACTCAGAGCTAGGTGAATTCATTAAACAGCAAGTGAACTAGTTTTAACTGGAATAAACTCGCACTACTCAGCGCCCTTCGGGGCGTTTTTTTGTTTTCGGTTTCGATGTTGACTCTCGGCATCAGAGAAGATAAAAATGACCGCTGCAATAACCTAGGCTATCCATTATGTGTGAAATATTCTCTCAACAACCGCAAGAAAACTACCAAACTATCGCGCGTTCTATTCGTATAGATGGTCACGCAACCAGCATCAAGCTCGAGGCCAGCTTCTGGCAGATCCTAGAAGAGATTGCGTCGCAACAAGAAATGACATTGCCCCGCTTTATTAGCTCTATCTACAGCGAAGCATTGCAACACAATGGTGAAATCAGCAATTTTACCTCGCTATTACGTTGTGCCTGCTTAATTTATCTTCGCCAGCCTCATGACGTGATGGCTAGTGTAAAAGAGCAACTGATAGAAAACGTATAAAAATCGTCTTGTCGTACTCTAGTACTACCTGACGATATTCAGCTGCCAGTATCCTACCTTCATCAGAAGTAAGAGGCAGTTATGACAAAACTCATTCATTCCATGGTAAGGGTCCGTGACCTTGCCCAATCCATCGTATTCTACCGCCAAGCCCTAGAGCTCGAAATCAAAGATCAGTACATCTTTGATGGCTTTAGCCTCACCTACCTGGCTAATGAAGAAACTGGCTTCGAGTTAGAGTTGACGCACAATCACGACCAAGAAGAGCCGTATAGCCATGGCAGTGGTTACGGTCATCTTGCTGTTAGTGTTGAAGATATTGAACAAGCACATCAGCGGATTACCAATTTGGGTATTGAGGCTTCAGATGTAAAAGCACTTGATCACAATGGCGTACACCTTGCGACTTTCTTTTTTATCACTGACCCTGATGGCTATAAGATTGAGTTTCTTCAGCGTCAAGGCCGTTACCTATAAAGAGAATGACTATGATTAATCTAACCGCTGCGTTCCATGCTAAAGAAGACCTAGAGCAAGAGTTGCACTTGCTATTATCGGCAATGATTGAGCCAACCCGAAAAGAGAAAGGGTGTCTCTCCTATCGTCTATTTAAAAACGCTGATGATGCAGCGCGCTTTACTTTTCAGGAGCAATTTGTTGACCAACAAGCGTTCGACTTCCATTGCCAACAGCCCTATTTTCAAGACCTACTCAAGCAATTAGACGGGGTTTTGCGCGAAGAGCCTGTCATTACCTTCTATGAGGAAGTTGAATAAAAAAAGAGCGCCATGATGGCGCTCTTTTTTAACTGTCTTGCGGCAACTCTTTCACCATGTGAAGGTGAACATCTTGCTGTGGAAACGGAATCGAAATGCCTTCTTTATCAAAACGCAGCTTAACTTCTTTGGTCACATCCCAATAAACATCCCAGTAATCATCCGTTTTAACCCAGGGGCGAACAATAAAATCGACTGACGACGTATTTAAGGTATGAACTTTAATATTCGGTTCTGGTGAACGCAGGACTAGAGGGTGCGAGGTAACAATATCAGTAAGCACCTGCTCCGCTTTCAGTAGGTCATCACTATAGCCAATCCCAAACACCATATCGACACGACGAACACGCTCATGGGTGACGTTCTTAATCACATCCCCCCAAATCTTACTGTTTGGAATGATGATGATTTGGTTATCAAAGGTTTTGATCGTCGTATTCACTAGGCTCATATGACTCACTTTACCGTCTACACCACCAGCAAAAACAAAATCACCGACATCAAACGGACGGTAAATCAGTAACATCATCCCAGCAGCAAAGTTAGACAGCGTGTCTTGAAGCGCGAAACCAATAATGACACCTGCGATACCAAAACCTGTTAGAACCGGAGCAAGGTTTAAGCCTATTTGCGATAACGCAACAAGAATACCAATCACCCAAACGATGTTGCCTGACATTCCGATAAAGAAATCTTGCATCAACTGTGAGAGTTTTAGGTTCTTCGAAATAACGGTTTTACTGATCACCTTTCGGGTTAGCTTCGCCACCATGCTCGTTGCCAACAATATCAGCGCGAACACAAACAATTGGAACAGATGTTGTGGTGCGTTGTTAGCAAACCAATCCCAAATATTTGTCGACCAGTGCGTGACGATCGAGATAAGCACTTTACCATCTAGCAAATCTTGCGTGATGCTTCCTGTTACTTCGAACATCAAACGCTTGTATTCTGAAGTATCAATATCCAGTTGATCACCAATCGAAATCAGTGAGTTCAAACTATCGACCGCAATGCCCATGCGCTGTTTGATAACCAACTGAGTTAATTGCAGTGAGGATTTTTCCGACTCAGGGCTTACAGCTAACTGCTTGCCAACAACCGTGACTTGCTGGTTGAAGTACTCAACAGAGGCTGACATCAGGCGTAAACGCTTACTCACCAGGTCTTTAAACTGTGCTTCCGCTGCGGTCTCATCAACACCAAGTTCTTTCAACCACTCAATGTTCTGCCAATTCGCTTCAATGATGGTGTCTAAATAGTGTTGCAACTCTTGATAGTCATTCAATAGCGTCAGACGTTCTTCATCTTTCGCTTCATTGATCTTTTCGTTAAGTGCTTTAATTTTCTCTTCTAGGTAAACATTTGCGCCTTGAGAGTAATTTTGCTGCATTTCTACTTGGTCAATGAGCTTTTGTTTCGGAATGGATTCACGGCTAATGGCTGTCGCAAGCGCTGCACGAAGATCTTCATTTTTTTGAAACAGTTTTAGCTGCAGCGCATCTTTTTCCTCGCCACTGGTGGTAGCCAACGCGTCTGAAAGCTCTTTCAAATCAAGATTTATTTTATCGAGATTCAGCTCTGCTTTTGATTTGGCTGGAGCACTCGCCTCATCTGATGCGTAAGTCGGTAAGCTGACCATGGTAGTCAGCGCCAGCATCAGAGTAAAAAGGGATAACATCAAGTTACCGCGAGAACAGTGTCTCATGTATACCTCAAACAATAAGTCTTTGTTTCTTTTGTAGATGAAACTAAGTGTACACCACAAAACTAAAAAGAATTGCGGGTAAATCGTCAAAGATAAGCAAATAGAAAAACAGCCGCTAGAAGCGGCTGTTTTAAAAAATCTTAACGATTCGGATGATTCAAAATGTGGTCTTCCCAGTTTACCACCTCAATTTCGTAAACCACCTTATTACGAACGCTTTCACCCGCTGCATGCATAGCAGATTTTGAGCCTGTGATCAGTGGGTGCCACTCAGGTAAGTTCTCGCCTTCTGCTAACAAACGGTACGCACAAGTGTGTGGTAGCCAAGTGAAGTCCTCAATATCATCTTGAGTTAGCTTGGTACACTCTTCATCGTAATTAAATCGGTTCGGATAGTCTTTACAAGAGCAAGTTTTGCTATTGAGTAAACTACACGCCACATTGGTGTAGTAGATCTCATCCGTATCTTCATCCATGAGCTTGTGTAGGCAGCATTTACCACAACCATCGCAAAGAGACTCCCACTCTTGTTCGGTCATCTGCTCTAGTTTTTTACTTTGCCAAAATGGTGTGCTCATCGGTGTTACTTCATTATCAGACTGGGGGGCGATTTATACCGTTTAGACCTTAAAAGTTCAAGGGCAAAGTTTGAGCTGATCGATCTACACTTTTTTGCTACCATCGCGCACTTCTAAATTTCGAGGTTAATTTGATGGATTGTCGTCTCGGCTGCGGCGCTTGCTGTATCGCCCCAAGCATATCTTCTTTTATTCCAGGCATGCCAAAAGGCAAACCTGCTGGGGTTCGCTGTATCCAATTGAATGAAGATAATCTTTGCAAGTTATTTGGTAAGCCAGAAAGACCAAAAGTCTGTCACGAATTCAAACCTTGCCCTGTCGTCTGTGGAAAAAGTAATCAACAGGCGTTAGACAACATCACCGAGTTGGAAAATCTGACATAATAGATGTACCACTTATAAGACAAGATGCTATCCGCGACTCTATTGTTAGAATTCGCCAATTTCACTCACACCGCGCTGACATTTCTCTACTATCTTTCTCGGGTCTTCCACATATAACAAATTTAGGAAACCCATGAATAAATACATTGCAGAATCTTTTGGTACGTTTTGGCTAGTACTGGGGGGCTGTGGTAGTGCGGTATTAGCTGCTGGCTTCCCTGACGTAGGCATCGGCTTGCTAGGTGTTTCACTTGCATTTGGTTTGACGGTTCTGACTATGGCGTACGCTATTGGCCACATCTCTGGTTGTCATTTGAATCCTGCCGTTACCATAGGTCTTTGGGCCGGTGGTCGTTTTGAAGCGAAACATGTCCTACCTTACATCCTTGCTCAAGTAGTTGGTGGCTTGATAGCCGGTGGCGTTTTATATCTTATAGCGTCAGGTCAAGCTGGCTTTGATGTAACCGCTTCAGGCTTTGCTGCTAATGGATACGGCGCACATTCGCCTGGCCAATACTCTATGTTTGCAGGCTTACTGGCTGAAGTCGTTATGACCATGATGTTTCTAATCATTATCCTGGGTGCGACCGATGAGCGCGCTCCCCAAGGATTTGCTCCAATTGCTATCGGGCTGGGTTTGACGCTGATTCACTTAATCAGCATTCCTGTAACCAATACCTCTGTAAACCCTGCACGCAGTACTGCAGTGGCATTGTATGTTGGTGACTGGGCAATATCGCAATTATGGCTGTTCTGGGTTGCTCCAATTATTGGTGCGCTACTTGGGGCTATTTGCTACAAAACCATTGCTGGCAAACCATCAGAAAGTTAATAACTCTAGCCGCATTAACTGTGCGGCTAACTCCCTTCAATTCAAAGCGCTTACAGTAATTTTATAAATTACATCACAAGTTTATCTTTCGGTCACAATCGGTCACACAGGTCGCTATTCATTCAGGTTATAGTTCTAGCACCCTTCATCCATCGCCGAGATGTTATGACAACTCCAATTTCTCGAATCATTCTGGTAGAAGATGACAATGAGCTCGCTGAGCTAATTCGTGATTTCTTACACAACTACGAATTCTCTGTCACTATAGTCAGTGATGGCCTTCTTGCCGTGGACACTATACTTAGCCAACAGCCAGATTTAGTCATTCTTGACGTCATGCTACCGGGTCAAAGTGGGATGGAAGTATGTCGAGCAATTCGAGCCCATTATGCCGGAATGATCCTGATGCAAACGGCATTAGATGACGACATCGATCAAGTCATGGGCTTAGAATTGGGTGCGGACGATTACATAGTTAAGCAAGTTAAACCAAGGCTTCTTCTCTCTCGTATCAGAGCATTACTTCGCCGACACGAACGCAATGTGGCTAGCAGCTCTAAGCATGAGCTTCGAATTGGCGATTTAGTGATTAATCTCCAACATCGCAGTGTTGAGCTAAACCAGCAAGCCATAAAGCTGACAACTTCCGAATTTGAGCTCCTACTATTGCTGGCTAAAAATGTTGGCCAAGTGGTGTCTAGAGATGACATAGCTCAGCAGATCAGAGGGTTTGAATATGACGGTTTGGATCGCTCTATCGACCGCCGTATCTCACGTTTACGACGAACACTCAATGATGATCCAAACCAGCCAGAACTCATCAAAACCGTTCGTGGAGTCGGCTATCAACTGTGCATGACATCACTAGAGGTTTGATATGATCCGAGCATTCTCCATTTTATGGCTCGCCGTATTTGTACCGATTATCGTTCTAATCATTCCAACGAAAATCAATCCAATTCAGCGATTAAACGAAGCATTCTCAGAAGATTTCTTCCAGCAAATCTATTCGGTCAATTTTGATATTTTGTCTGACAAACTGCTCCGCCAACCTCAACACCAATGGCAGCAAACAATTCAGCACTACGCGACTGAGTTTGCTTACCCACTAAAACTGGAATCACTCGCCAATTATGAATTCGACCCATCACTACACCAATCGCTCATTGAGGGAAAGATTTCCTTTTTATATGGGGACCCTATGGCTCTAATCCAGCGGGTGGGAGAAAGCGATCAAGTTATCTATTTTGCTCTCAATGAATCCACCGAGCTTGCTGTACTCAACCAAGCTAGGGGGACACTATTTCTCGCTGCTGAACACTTGCGCTCCTTACCCAAGGAGGAATGGAATGCCGATCTAGCCAGGCAGAATCAATCTATTCCATTCTCGATTAGCTTTAAAACGGAGGGGCAACTGTCCGATGCTGCTAAACTCGCCCTTGAACAAACGAGCAGTGGCGCCGTTAGCTATATCAACGATATGGGCCAAGTTGAACTTCTGGCTCCTGTAGAACCTGGTCTGTGGCTGCATGTTCATGATGACCTATCCCAAGCAACCCAACTTAAATTGACATCGGCAATTGGCGTACTGTTTTTCTTGCTCATATCCCTTGCCTTGATCATTTGGATCTACCCGTTATGGCGAGATCTAAAACGCCTTGTCGTAACGGCAAATGAGTTTGGCCATGGCAAGCTCTCTCAACGAGCAACAGCAAGTAAAATGTCCGTCGTTTCTCAATTGAGCGTGTCATTCAACAAGATGGCTGACAACATTGAAAGCTTAATCGCAGGTCAGAGGGAGCTCACCAATGCGGTCGCCCACGACTTACGTACACCTTTGTATCGACTGCGCTTCGCACTTGAAATGTTGGATGATGAAGAAACATCCGCAAGCCAAAGAGAGAAGTATCGACGCACAATTGATTCAAGCATCGAAGATCTCGACCACCTCATCAATCAAAATCTGGTACTAGCCCGATACAATCGCATCGCTGATATCAACCAATTTTCAGACACTTGCTTTGCTAAAAACCTTGCTCAGGAAATTGAGCACTTCTCTCTTGAGCATCCTCAACTAGAGATTGATCTTAATGTTTCCCCAGATCTTGAGAATGCCGTGCTATTTATCGACCAAAACGGGCTGATGAGAGCAGTAAAAAACCTGCTAGGTAATGCTAGCCGATATGCTCGCCAACGTATCCAGCTCTCCTTTAACTGCGAAGAGAGCAACTATTCAATTTGTATCGAAGATGATGGTGAAGGGATATCGGCAAGCGACATTGAACGCATTTTTGAACCCTTTGCTCAACTTGAAAACCAAGAGCGTGGCAGTGGCAAAGGACATGGTCTGGGCTTAGCTATTGTAAAACAGATTTTGCACTGGCATAGCGGCACTGTTTCTGTTGGCGACTCTCCGCTTGGAGGTGCAAAGTTCACCATTCAGTGGCCTCAATCACTCGCTTCCAAAAAACTGTAGAAAAAACAATGTGACCAAAATGGACACAAACTGTCCATTATTCACCAACGACCCATAGGCATCGTGAATGGTATTTTTGATTGGCATTACATTATTGCCATCCAAAAGGAGGTTACATGACTTATCGCTCAAACACCCTCAGTTGTGCCAACGGCATCTTGTTAGCCCTTTTAGCGGCTAACTGCCAAGCGCAAGCGGACGCATTCTCCCCTGGCCTAAGCGGCACAATCAGTATCAATGCAGGCTGGAGCCAACACCAGTCGCAGTCAAACACCCATGATGATAACGCGCTCACCTCCAGTCTTAACGATAATGGAAAACAAATCAAGCAAGCGGCTCCCTTCATTCTAGGTCGCCTACAGTACAGCTTTGGTAATACGCTGATTTATTTAGGTAATAGTGAAGACCAAATCACACAAGCTCAATTCCAAGCCGAGCTAGGCGTATCGCAGAAGGTTGGCAAGAGCCTGATCGTAACCGGAGCATTATTTGGCAACTTACCGGGTATGGATGAGGTCTGGCGAGATCCTTACTTAACGAACCAAGAAAGAGACACAACCGACCAACGCGTGTCAGGCGGTCGCATCGCGTTAGACATCAGTTCGCCTTTCCCCGCTTCCCTCAAGTATGCATTCGCCAACAGCGAAGTCGACCAAGATGAAATTGGATTTTCGCAAAACCTTTCACTAGCACAACGCTCTCAGCTCTCTAGAGACAGTCAATACCACCGCTTCGGCACTGAGTTAAGCTTTCCTCTTCACCCTAACCTTATTTTAGCTCCAGCACTTTACTACACACTGAGAGATGCAGAAGGCGATGCCCATGATTTCCAGCAACTAAGTGCTCAATTATCTGTAATCCTTAATGCGCAACAGCACAGTTTCGTCACAACAATACGTAACAACAGTGCAGCCTTCGATGAAGAGAACCCGGTATTTAATCAAAAGCAAGATCAACAAAGCGTAGGGATATTCTCGGTATATAGCTACCAACAACTTTTTGGTTGGCAAGGGGCGGCGTTACACGTCATGGCTGGTTACCAACAACAAGACTCAGACATCGACTTCTATGATAGCGAAGACACCTTTCTCTCAACTGGCATTAGCTACAGCTTTTAACTCAGGGGTAATCTCATGAACTACTTAAAAACAATGCTCATTATGTTTACTTTGGTTTTGTTCGGCTGTGTGGATGATGCAACGGACGCGGAAAAATACACAAAACCAACCGTCAACGCTGGAGCGGATCAACTTCATACACTGCCCAAAAACAGTTTAACTTTGAAAGGATCGGCAAAAACCTATCCGAAGCATTTATATAAGATAAAAACCACGCGCTGGAAACAAGTCTCTGGGCCGCAGCAACTTGCCATACTAAACTCGGATAGCTTAACCGCAACTTTGATTAATCCAACAGTTGCTGGCACCTATGAGTTTGAGTTGTATGCTAAAGACAGCATCGGTAGAACAAATACCGATCGCATCAAAATCATTCTTCGAGAGCAAGAAGCACTGGCAACGGCTAGATCAACTCCGGACTACCTCGACGATTACGAGCTAATGTGGAATTTCGTCGCTCAAGGAGCCGCTGTTCAGCATCAAATTGAGCAGAAGTGGTATCAGATCTACCAGCCCTATTTGCTCAAAGCATTGGAAATTCGTAGTGATGATGAATGGCAACAACTACTGGTTGAGTTAAACGATGAACTGTCGTCTTCGCTGCAAAAAGAAAATCCATTGAAAGTGGGGGCTGATTATCAATCATTTGAGTTAGATTGGTCGTTGGAAAACGGCGTTGTAACCTTGACAATCTCTGAGCCGAATCTGATTTCGCCAGCACAACTTGTCGAGAAACTTAACCATGTATTGCAACAACTAGATAGCGCGACAGAGATAGAACTTGACCTAATACACAAAGAGCCTGTGAGACAGCAGACTTTATTGGCGCTAATGGCCAGCTTCACACCAAGAGCGATAGATGTCTGTCTTCCTAATTTTGCGAGTTCAATTGATTGTCATCAAATTCACGGGAACATTCAATTAGAAGGCAAGCGAGTTACGCTAATGAACACTGAACCAGAGAGTGAGCTCACCAATTACCTGATCGCACTCGAAAGTGGAGAGGACGTTTTTGTTCTTGAGCCTAGCTTAGAGCAAGTAACGCAGATGTTTAGCCACTAGACAAAAAAGCGATGCTCTAGGGCATCGCTTTACTAACTCAGTTTTTGTCTACCTAGCAACGAATGGGATAACGTGGTGCCGTCAACCAATTCAAGCTCTCCGCCAACAGGCACACCGTGGGCAATCCTACTAGCTGACACTTGGCTCTCTTTGCATAACTCCGCGATGTAGTGAGCGGTTGCTTCACCTTCGACTGTTGGGTTAGTCGCTAAGATTACTTCACTCACGTCACCACGACGCAAGCGATAATCCAATACATCTAAGCCAATATCGCTTGGCCCAATACCATCTAATGGAGACAAGTGCCCCATCAAGACAAAATAGCGACCAGAATACTGCCCCGTAGCTTCAACAGCTGCGATGTCAGCAGGACTTTCAACCACACATAGCTGGCCATTTTCTTGCCGCTTAGGGTTAGTACAAATATGACACACTTCCTCTTCTGTGAAAGTACGACACTCGCTGCAGTGGCCAATTTCGGTCATCGACTGACTAAGAGCATCAGCCAGTTGTAAGCCACCTTTTCTATCTCGCTGTAGCAAATGAAAGGCCATACGTTGAGCCGACTTGGGGCCAACCCCAGGCAGACAACGTAAGGCCTCCATCAATTGTTCCAGCATATGACTGGTACGCATTAACTAACCTTGTCGATTAGAAAGGCATCTTCATACCTGGTGGTAATTGCATACCGCCAGTTACGCCAGCCATTTTCTCTTTTTGAGTTTCTTCTACGCGACGAGCAGCATCATTGAATGCAGCAGCGATAAGATCTTCAAGCATTTCTTTGTCGTCTTCCATCAAGCTTTCATCGATTTCAACACGACGCACGCTGTGACTACCAGTAATAGTCACTTTAACTAGGCCAGCACCAGACTCACCGGTTACTTCCATATTTGCGATTTCTTCTTGAAGCTTTTGCATACGCTCTTGCATTTGCTGGGCTTGCTTCATTAGATTGCCCATACCGCCTTTACCAAACATGTTTATCTCTCTGGTTAGTTAGCTTGTTTCGTTATTAGATGGGGCTGAACTCTATTGCTTTCAACCCCGAATATTAAATTGGTCGAACACTGTCTTTATCTAGTTCTGCCGCAAAACGCATTTCAATAAATCTTACGTGCTCGTCACTTTCAAGGCTAGTAAATGCTTGCTGCAACTTACCTTGATAGAGTTTATCTCTTAATTCTAGTGGTGTTTCGCCACTCGCGCCGACTTCAACACTCAGATGACACTCTTCACCTAAGGTAGTGTTCAGTGCCTGAAGCAACTCGCTTTGTGCACGGTCAGTATTCAAATGTGCTTGTTCAGGGCGCAATGTTAACGAGATAGAGGAACCACTACGCTCAAAATGAGAATTGAGAGCGAGTTGCTCAGTTAACTTGGCCGTATTAAGCTGACTAATCAATTTCGCCCAGTCGCTTTGTTCTAAACTCTCGACGACAAGCTTTTGTACCATTTCAGGTGTCTTCTCATGCTCGAGGGCTTTCTTTAGCTGCGTAGGTTTCAACTCAGTTTTCTTCTGCTCTTTCTGCGGAAGAATCGGTTTCCAACGATAGGGTTCGTTGGCATCGTTTTCAGGTGCTGCAACAGACTGCTGATTTGACAAAGGCGACACCTGCGAGGCTCCACCGTGTTTTTGAGCTACACGGTCAAGCACTGATTCTGGTTTAGCAGATGTCGCTTTAGTCTTTTTTGGCGCATTCCCCGGCTGGTCTGAATTAGGTGCTAACCCTTTACGCTGAGAGCGCAATTGATGACGTAAACCGCTTAGCGGCGATGAGCCACGGTTCGAAGCAGCTTGTTCAGGTGCAGCCGCCGGGCGTTGTTCAGGCATTGATTGAGAAGGCATATTGCCTTGCGTCGGAGGAGCCACGTCATACATTGGAGGCGCATCATATTGCGGCGGCTCCTGCATGTATGCCGGAGACGGAGCGTCATAACCTCTGTCCATTGACGCTACAGGTTGAGCCTGTGGCGCTGGTGCTGATTGCTCTGGTGCACTAGTACTAGGTGCTGGAGCCATCACTGGCGCTTGCTGAGGCTGGACAGTAGCTGTCGGTGCACTCGGAACAGGATTCGCCGTAGACTCAACAGCAGTAGAGATCGTATTCGCTTGAGGCTGAGAAGCAGGCCTAAACGCCATCATGCGAAGAACAACCATCTCCAGTCCAATTCGTTCTGAAGGCGCCAAAGGAAGGTCTTGGCGACCTTTCAACGCAATTTGATAATACAACTGCACATCTTGTGGCGACAACGTACGGCTAATGAGTTCTATTTTCTCGGCATCAGGCTGCGCTTTGTCCAATGTTGACGGTAACGCTTGATACATTGCCATACGATGTAACTGAGTCGCGAGCTGTTGCAATAACCCATCCCACTCTACGCCATTTTGAGCAAGTTGAGACAACCTATCCATAGCTTGCTGAGGCTGCTTGGAGCTGATCGCTTCAAGTAAATGCAGAGCTTGGTCGGTATCTAACGTGCCTAGCATATGCGAGACGCTTTCCGTCAGGACATTACCGTTACCTAGTGCAATCGCTTGGTCAGTCAAACTAAGCGCATCTCGCAGACTGCCATCTGCGGCATGAGAGATCATACCAAGAGCTCGTGGCTCACTGGTAACTTGCTCTTTCGCTAAAATATGGTCTAGTTGTTCATGAATGGTATCCACACCTATCGGCTTTAGATGGAATTGTAAACAACGAGACAAAATCGTCACTGGCAACTTTTGCGGATCGGTTGTTGCCAATAAGAATTTCACATACTCAGGCGGCTCCTCAAGCGTTTTCAATAGCGCATTGAAGCTGTGACGCGAGAGCATGTGAACTTCATCGATCAGGTAAACTTTAAATCGACCGCGTGCTGGCTTGTATTGAACATTATCCAGCAACTCACGAGTATCTTCGACCTTAGTGCGCGATGCAGCATCGATCTCCAAAAGATCAACAAAACGCCCTTCGTCGATCTCTTTACAGGTGGCGCACTCTCCACAAGGCGTCGCCGTGATACCTGTTTCACAATTCAACCCTTTAGCAAACAAACGACCGATCGTCGTTTTGCCCACCCCACGAGTACCGCTAAACAGATACGCATGGTGAAGTCGGTTCTGCGCTAAGGCATTTTCCAACGCTGTTAATACGTGGCTTTGACCGATAACTTCATTGAATTTAGTCGGACGCCATTTTCGCGCTAAGGCAAGATAACTCATTAAACGATACCTATTAATAACCTACCTGATTAGTGACCTTCGAATTCGCAAATGCTGTAAACGTTAAGGCCTAAGCCTTCAAGACGCTTGTCACCGCCAATTTCAGGAAGATTAATCACAAATGCCGCGTGCTCTACAACCCCGCCAAGTTGACGGATCAACTTTGTCGTTGCTTCGATAGTACCGCCTGTCGCAAGCAGATCATCAACAACCAACACTTTGTCGCCTTCTTTAATTGCATCTGTGTGGATTTCTAGTGTATCTGTGCCGTACTCAAGTTCGTAGGATTGAGCCACAGTTTCACGCGGTAGTTTGCCAGGTTTACGAACTGGAACAAAACCGACACCAAGTTCTAGCGCTAAAGGAGCACCAAACAGGAAACCACGTGCTTCTGTACCAACGACCTTAGTGAAACCCATAGATTGGTATTTTTCTACTAGCAGCTTGATAGTCGCTTGATACGCTGCTGGGTCTTCCATAAGGCTAGTAACATCACGAAATAGGATGCCTGGCTTCGGATAATCTTGAATGCTTTTAATACTAGATTTGATCAGTGAGAGTGTTTCAGTTGTCATAATTCATTACTTAGATTGGCTAGGCTTGGCGGTTTATATAATTAGTATTCTTCAAGCAATAGCGTGGGTTCTCTGCACAATGCATTGCTGAATCTATTCAACATGCTGACTAAAAAGGTTTGTGCCTAAAAAACAAACGCCCACTCGAAGGTGGGCACGCTTCCTTGCAATCTTAGTGATTTTCTTGCTTGTCAGCAAGGCGCTCCATCACAGGCAATCGAATAAACCAAGCGAGAAGCGCCACCAGCATTACCACTAGCATGATTTTTAACCAGAAATGAGGCACAAACCATATTGAAAAGCTAAAGCTGAGAAGGATATAAATGGCTCCGCGAGTTTTGACCTTAGACGTCACCGCTTTATGGTTATGCCAATTGTCTAATATAGGGCCAAATGTTTTGTGTTGATGTAACCATCGGTGGAACTTGGGGCTGCTGCGCATAAAACACGCACTAGAAAGCAGAATAAAAGGAGTCGTTGGTAGAAGAGGAAGAAAGATGCCCAGAATGCCCAGGCACAAACTCAAGATACCAACAATATTTAAGCTAAGTCTGCGAATACTGATGGTATGCTCCGGTCTTTTGTTAGAAGCCCGCGTATCCGTTTAGTACACGAATCCAAGTTAATGTCGCTGGAAGTGTCGGGATAAGAAGGACTGCGATGAAACCTAAAAAGTAAAAGATATTATAAGGTTCTTTAAAATCTTTGTCTGCCATGAAATTACTTCTCTAGATGTAGGTGACTTTTTATTTAAGCCAGAGTTAATTGAGCGTTAACACTATGGGCTTTTTTTGTTTCGGCGGACTATACCCTATTCTATGCTCCATAAACACCGAGCAATATAAGGGTTATTAAGATTTTATGACCTACCGCAGGGCAGCGACTAAGCGCTACCTCCACGGTATATATCGAGAGTAAAACTACTAGAGCCCAGGCAACTCAGGGCAATTTGACATGCAGACTGGATCGGTAACTCATCAGTAATAAAGTTCTTTATGCAATTATCACCTAATGAAACACCTGCTTGTATATGCTGAGATATATAACCATTTGACCACTGGCAATCCAAACCCGCTGGCAACAAGGATAAGGTTCCTTCAGACAAGTCCGCGACACCAAACAACGCTTTGACTGGCGTTGAGCATTGTGAGCACTTGATGCCTTTCTCAAGCAAATAGGCTATGTCTTTAAGGTCTGCATTAAAGCACTTGAGGTTTCGTAAATAGTCATGAAATAAGGCGCGAATCAATAGTGTAGTTGCAGCCCCATGCTCTCCTTCACTGGCCGAATCGACAATGTAAAACGCGAACTGACCGTTCATTAACCACGCATAATCAAATACGATTGGCATCACTTCCGTAGACTGCAGAATTCGGTAGCTACACTTCCAGTCACCTTGAGAAGTATCTCGGTCCGGCAGCAAGGCATGAAGCAAATCTTTGGCCGCGCTGCGATTCTCTTGCAAGAACTCAAGATGCCAATGCAGCTCTTGCTCTTCGGGTACATCACCACTGTCTACACGGAACCATTGACTTGCAAAGTCCCGCTGGTCACTAAGGTGGTTATCTGAGTCGTCTAATGTATTTTCAATCGCACAGACAAGATGTTCATAATTACCAATCGGCTTGGGTAAGAAATCCTTGATTCCATAGCGCAAAGCTTTAGCGACATCCGACATATCATCGGTTGCGGAAACCACGATGAGTGGCAAAGATGGATACTCTAAGCTCACTTCTTCGACAAACTCAATTCCATCTAACACTGGCATAGCCAAATCGCACATAATGATATCTGGCTCAGCGCTTCTCAACTTTCTGAGACCATCAAGACCATTCTCTGCTTCAACGACTTTGTATCCTTGAGATAAAAGAAAGCCTGAGGTAATTCGGCGGAATATTGGATCATCATCAACCAACATAACGAGTTTTTCACCCGGGGCGATAGTGGGCACATCGCTCGGTGCAACTTCTATTGTTTTATGCATAAACCTTTGCCTCACACAACCTTAAAGTACAACCTGATTTGTTATTGTTATTGATAAATTCAAACACTCTTTAAAAAGTAGTCATGAAAGGCTGTTTATACAAATCTTCCACTTTTGCTCTAGGTTGCATACTATATGTATGGAATCTCAAATATCGATAAAGATGTTGATATGTCTCAACCTTTGACATTTGATATAGATATAAATTAACCAAATTCGTAAAAAAATGTGTCTGATAAAATGAAATTAGATGATCTCAACTTGTTTAGGCTTGTGGTCGAAAATGGGAGCTATACAGCGACTTCCCGTAAGACAATGATCCCTGTTGCAACCATTACTCGACGTATACAGGCTTTAGAGGATTCTCTAAATCTACGTCTCCTGAATAGACACGCGCGTAAACTTTCGCTGACAGAAGCGGGAGAACGTTTTTATAGCGAATGCTCACCGTTACTCGATAGATTGACTCTAACAGCAGAAGGTATATCGGATGAGTGTCGTGGCGCTGCGGGTAAAATTCGAATTACGGCTCCATCAAACCTGACCAAACGTATGATGATGCCCATGTTCAACGACTTTATGAAAGAGTACCCAGATATTAACCTGGAGCTGACGACAAGTAACCATTCGGAACAACTTGACCCTACAGAGTGGGATGTAATCTTCCGTGTAGGGCCTCAGCGTGATTCGAGCTTAATTGCTCGTAAAATCAACTCGGTGGAAGACATTTTAGTCGCCAGTCCTGCATACCTCAAAGCGAATCCAGCACCAAAGCATGCTGAAGATTTGCATAACCACAGTTTGCTGAAAGGTGCGCCGCTCCTTAAGTGGCAATTGTCCAACCAAAATGGTGAAACCGTCATCAATAATGACAAAGGCCGTTTCCAAGCCAATGCGCTGAATGTTGTGCGTAGCGCTTGTAGTGACGGCTTAGGCATCACCCTGATGCCTGACGTAATGTTAAAAGAGTTCATTGATGACGGCAGCTTAGTTCGAGTCCTAGAAGACTGGAGCGCAAACCCTCGCGACATCTATATGCTCTACAATCACAAAGACCACTTACCCGAAAAAGTGCGTTTGTTTATCGATTTTGTCATCGCTTATAACATCCACTGATTCGCATACAAAAAAGAGCTTGGTGTAACCAAGCTCTTTTTAATTGTGCGTATTACATGTACTCAACAAATTTGCTCAAATCGCGCTCTGGCACTTTCATTGGCGTACAACCTGGCGTACCAAGATAGAGGAAACCCACAATTTCATCTTCACCTTCTAGGCCAAACGCTTGGTGAACTTGTTCGTGGAACATCCACTTCCCAGAACGCCAGAATGCTTGAAACCCTTGCGCAACGGCTGCCATTTGCATCGCTTGCACAGCACAGCCAGCTGACAAATATTGCTCTAGAGCCGGCACTTTCTCATGCTCTGTGACTTTGGCAATCACCGTAATTACCATAGGTGCACGAAACGGCGCATTTTTCACTTTCTCTACTACAGCTTCATCACTGTTATCAGCTTGTGCCGCATTGACCAAGATGTCAGATAGTTTATTTAGCCCTTCACCTTGTGAAATCACAAAGCGCCATGGCGTTAACCCAGCATGGTCAGGTGCTCGAAGGCCTGCACGAATAATATTTTCCAGCGCTTGCCCTTCTGGTGCGGGGGCTGAAAGCTTGGCGATTGAACGACGGTTGAGCAATAGATCTAAAGCGTCCATTTGAAATCCTTAAGGTTTACTTCTTGTTTTTCTTGATAATAACTCTCAAATAGAAAAAAGGCGAACCTATTGGTTCGCCTTTATTAATCACAAGGACTATTCGTAGAAAGCTTGCTCTAGCCCTGCTCGGGTCAACAAGCCATCGCATGGAGCAAAACGGTCACCATATTTCTCGGCGTGTTGATTCATGATTTCAACCAACTTCTTGATGCCGATTTGATCCATATAACGGAAAGGACCACCTAAGAATGGCGGGAAGCCGATACCAAAGATCGCGCCGATGTCACCGTCACGAGGGCTGCGGATGATGCCTTCATCTAAACAACGGACTGCTTCATTTAACATAGGGAGCACGCAGCGCATTGCCATATCATTTTGAGCCATCTTAGATTCAGGGCTTAAGCCAAGCAACTTGTAGACTGACTTATCAACCTCTTTCTTCTTACCTTTATAGGTGTAGAAGCCTTTACCGCTTTTACGACCTTTACGGCCATCATTAAGCAGGGTATCGAACACATCTGGACCTTTAAAGCGGTCACCCAGCTCATTGACTAAGATCGGCATAATCTTCGCGCCGATATCCACGCCGACTTCATCAAGCAGTGTGATTGGTCCGACTGGGAAACCAAAGTTCAGCAACGCTTTATCTAGGTGACCAATTGGTTCACCAGACATCAACACTTGAGCCGCTTCATTCATGTATGGCGCTAAAATACGGTTTACATAGAAGCCCGCGCAATCTTTTACCACGATTGGCGTTTTACCTTGTTTACGAGCAAATTCCACAACGGTAGAGACAGCTTCATCAGAAGTTCCCTCGTGAGGAATAACTTCTACGAGTGGCATTTTTTCAACCGGACTGAAGTAATGTAGACCGACCACATTTTCTGGACGCTGCGCTTTTTCTGCAATCTGAGCGATTGGCAATGAAGATGTATTCGTAGCGAAAACGGTGCTATCTTTCGCGTTCTCTTCAATATCTGCAACCATTTTCTGCTTTAGATCGAGATCTTCGAACACGGCTTCAACTACAATGTCTGTATGATTGAAGCTAGTGAAGTCCGTACCACCAGAAAGTTGGAGCATCTTAGATTGAAGCTGCGCTTTAGTGATAATGCGGCGCTTTCTCTGCGTTTCAAACAACTTGTAGTTGTACTTCAGCGCGTTTAACACACCATCTTCGGAAACGTCTTTAATTCGTACCGGTACTTTAGCTTTTGCCACACTAACGTGGCTAATACCAGCCCCCATCAAACCACCGCCTAACACAGCCGCTCGCTTAACAGGTAAAGGCTCCGCGTCACTGCCGTTTTCTTTCTTCATCTCAGTAGTAGCAAAGAATATAGAACGTAATGCTTTAGATTCAGAAGTCATCACAAGCTCAGCAAAGCGCTCTGCTTCTTTCTTCTGACCTTGCTCGAAGCCTTTCTCAAGGCCGTAGCGGATCACTTCTAAAATCGCATCAGCTGCAGGATAATTACCACGGGTTTTCTCAAGAGTCTTTTTCGCCGCTTGTTCGAAAATCACCTTACGACCTAGACCCGTGTTAGAGATAAGCTTCTCTTTGGTTGACACTTTGCGCTTACCTTTACTCTTTGCGGAATTCTTTTCAACAAAGCTTTTTGCTACGTCAAGCAAGATAGTGTCAGGGACGACGGCATCAACAACTCCCAGCTTCTTCGCTTTTTTCGCGCGAAGCTGTTTGCCTGTTAGGATAAGATCAAGTGAAGGCAGCAATCCGATCAAGCGAGGCAGACGCTGGGTGCCACCAGAACCTGGTAATAAGCCCAATTGCACTTCTGGAAGACCTAAACGGGTTTTATCTGAATCAGTACATACGCGATAATCACACGCTAGCGCCAATTCTAGGCCACCACCAAGGCACGGACCATGGATTGCAGCTACAACGGGATAAGGCAAATCCGATAGATGTTGGAACATCTGTTGGCCTTTTTCAGCCAAAGCTTGTGCTTCTGCCGCTGTCGTGCATGCATCTAACATTCGAACATCGGCACCAGCGACGAAGTTATCCGGCTTTAAAGAGTGAACAATTAACCCTTTGATGGACGACTTTTTCTCTTCTAACTGATTGAACACCTCTTCCATTTCTGCCGCGAATGCAGCCTGAAGGGTATTCATTTTCTCACCTGGAACGTCTATGGACAGCCAAGCGATTTCATTTTCATCAATGTTTAGCTTAAATGCTTTTTGCTCGCTCATTACTCAACCTCCAAAATCATAGCTGCACCAAGACCACCAGCGGCACACGCAGTGTTGAGCGCTAAGCCACCACCACGACGTTGTAGCTCACGCAGTGTTTGAGTGATCATACGAGCACCTGTCGCTGCAAATGGGTGGCCGTATGCGATTGAACCGCCAAGAACATTGAACTTGTCCATATCGATCTCACCAATCGCTTTAGAGCGGCCCAAGTGTTGTTGAGCAAAACGGTCACTCGCGAACATTTTTACGTTTGATAGGGCTTGAGCGGCGAAGGCTTCATGCATATCAATAAGGGTTAGATCGGACAACTCAATACCAGCACGCTCTAATGCCATTGGTGTTGCGAATGAAGGTCCCATCAGCATGTCTTTTTCTACACCAATTGCAGAAAACGCATATGAGCGGATGTAACCCATGATGTCTAAACCAAGCTCTTTCGCTCTGCCTTCACGCATTAGCATGATGGCTGCGGCGCCGTCTGTCAGAGGCGTACTATTCGCAGCCGTCACACTACCATATTGACGATCAAACGCGGGGCGTAGCTTTGCATAACCCTCTAGCGTTGAGTCATAACGAATATTGTTATCTTGTGAGATCCACTTTTTGTAAGGTTCAGGGAAAGCAGTCATCACCTCCCCTTCGATTTTTCCGTCTTTCCACGCTTCAGCTGCAAGAGTATGAGAACGGTGAGCAAGCGCATCCTGCTCTTGGCGCGTAATACCATGAGACTTAGCCATTTGCTCTGCCGTTTGTCCCATCGACAAACCGGTTGAATACTCTGCTACCGCGGGAGGTACTGGCATGAGATCTTTAAGCGACAGGTTCTTTAAAATTTTTAGTTTTTGACCCACGGTTTTGGTTTTGCTTAAAGCCAGTAGATTGGCAGCCAACTTTTTAGAGACACCAATTGGCAATACTGAGGATGAATCTGCACCGCCAGCAATACCAACATCGATAGTGCCTGACATGATGCTTTCAGCAACATTGACCGCTGATTGGAAACTCGTCGCACACGCTCTAGTCACGCTATAAGCATCAGTATTGATGTCCATTCCCGTGCCTAACACGATTTCACGCGCAATATTGGGTGCTTCTGGCATTTGGACGACTTGACCAAATACCACCTGGTCGATCAACTTCGGATCAATCTCTGTACGAGCCATCATCTCGCTTACCACCATTTTGCCTAAGTCAACGGCTGGCACTTTACTAAACTCAGTGCTTTGACGCGCAAAAGGGGTACGCAAACCAGCGACAATTGCAACGCGCTCACCAGAGCGGGTTTTCACTTCCTGCTTGCCCATTGTTTCTCCTTGGATAATAAGAGGTCTGACCACATCATTGTAACGAGATTGTTAAAGCAATCAAACAATCGTTTGAATAAACGTGATTTAGAATAGAAAAGTGTTCGCATACGATTTCATATCACCTGCGATAACTATGATTTTTATATGATGATTATCAATATGTTGACAGACATTAGTTGCCCTTAAGTCAATTCAATGCAACTTTAACGTTTGACTTTCTTCAGGCAAAAAAAAAACCACACAAAACTGTGTGGTCGGAATGTATAAAGCAATTAACTTACGCCAATTGAAATAATCAGTTTCCTGATTAGGAGAAAGTAAAGTCAGCCTTCAAAAGGAAGTGTCATCTTGCTCAACATGTCAGTGAAACACTGACTAGATGACAGGTGTTACTATAACCGCTGTGAGACGATGAATTTTGAAATAGATCAATTTTAAGTGAGTTTCTAAAGCAGAATAGCATTTATATACCATTCCAATAACCATTATGCTTGTATATAGCTATTCACTGGCTAAATAGTACCCGTTGATTTTTTGCTTGCTGGCCTTTAGCCAACAAATATTGTTTTAACCTGTTGTTAATCGGCTAAAACACAACCATCCACAGAGCAGTTAGGGAGGCTCTTGTGTCGATACTTAATTTTTTTGGAAAGAAAAAGTCTTCCTCTCCGGTCAACTCGGATATGGACAGACAAAGAAAATATGAAGCGCTCGTCAGAGCCTACCATCGCGACCTCTATCGCTACGCTTACTGGTTGTGCAAAGATCCAACAATTTCTGAGGATTTAGTACAAGAAACTTGTTTGCGTGCCTGGAAGTCTCTGGATAGCTTACAAGACGAGAAGGCCGCCAAATCTTGGCTTATTACGATATTACGTAGAGAAAACGCTCGCCGCTTTGAGCGCAAGCAGTTTGACCTGGTTGATATCGATGACCACGGTAATGATGCTAAAGTCAGTGATGATCCGCATCATCAAACCGAATGGATTCAGGCACAAATTATGAAACTCGACGTCGATTATCGAGAGCCTTTATTCCTCCAAGTGGTTGGAGGATTTAGTGGCGAGGAAATCAGCGAGATTCTAAATCTCAATAAGAATACCGTTATGACGCGCTTATTTAGAGCTCGCAATCAGCTTAAAGAGATGATCGACCCAGAGAGTAACCAAAGAGGACAGCACAATGGATGATTTAGAATTTCGTCGCCGCATCATGTCCGATCCAAAGTTTAGAGACAACGACCTCAATGACGCTATTAAAAGCAGCGAATCCAACGCTAAGTTTGCCGATGAGATTTTAGATCTGGATGCTCAAATCGCCAAAGCAATGAATGTCGATGTACCGGAAGATTTGGCAGATAGAATTTTGTTCAACCAGACATCTAATGCGCAAGAGAGCAATGTCATTCGTCCAAACTTCGCTCGACGCGCCATGGCTATGGCAGCCTCAATCGCGTTTGTTGCTGGTTTGCTCGTAGGTCAAGTTAACTGGGGAAATATTGTCGTAACTCCGGCTCAAGCAAGTTTGGCGTCTACGGCAATGAAACATGTTGTCGCTGAAAAACCATTTGTAAGTGACTTGGATGAGCAAGTTAAGTCATCCCAGATTAACGCGAAGATGGCACCATTTTCTCACGCGTTAAGTGCTCACTTCCCATATCATGTCTACTACCTAAATCACTGTGGGTTTGGTCAATCAAATGCTTTGCATATGGTGTTCCAGGGAGAGAAAGGTAAAGTGACCCTATTCTTAACGGGTATTGCTTCTGATAAAGCATCTGACTTTGCGGAAGATGGCATGGTTGGGATAGTTGAGCCTATTGGTAATACCAGTATGATTCTTGTCGGAGATGAAGGTGAAGATGTCGCTAAAATCGCCGAAAGTATTGCAGATATTATAAAACCCACCAGTTAACAAAATGGCAACATTTTGTGACGCAGCTCAAGGCCTGAATATTCTATTCGGGCCTTATTTTTCACTTTAATTTAGAGCCTTAACTCTAAAAAGACGTTTTTTGCAGCATTTTCCTGCTAGATAACCATCATTTCAGCAATTTTACCCCCAAAATAGGCAATGGTCGGATTTCTATATTCTATACTAGGGTCTAGTATCAGCCACCACTGAGCTTTTGCTCAAATATATCGCCCAGCTAGAGGCGAATCAAAAAGGAAAAAGCAAAAATGAACAAGACGCGTCTGTTTAAAAAATCACTATTAGCAGTGACAATTACCACAGCAACTCTCGCTTCGCAGCAAGCTCTAGCTGCTGGCTTCCAACTTAACGCCCAATCAGCAACTGGTATTGGCCGTGCATTCGCAGGTGACGCAGTAATCGCAGATAACGCATCTGTTATGGCTCGTAACCCTGCTGCAATGGCACTATTTGACAAAACCGAGCTCTCTCTAGGTTTTGAAAGCATTACGTCGATGATTGAAGTGAAGGATGCTAAATACACCCATATGGATGGCATTGATTTCACTCAACTTCCAAATTTAGTCCCTGCTTACACCACAACTGAAGCAAACTACGACGATGCTGGTGATACTTCAATCGCACCAAACATCCATTTAATCGTTCCAGTAAACGAGACATTTGCTTGGGGTATCAACGCATACTCTAACTTCGGCACTAAAACAGAGTTTAGCGATGACTATGTAGCTAGTGAGTATGGCGGCTTGACTGACGTTAAAAGCATGAACGTAGGGATTGCGGGGTCTCTACGCATTAATGAGCAATGGAGCGTTGGTGCAGGATTAGACCTTGTTTATGGTCAAGGTAAACTTGAGCGTAGTTTAAGTAGCGACCTAAACGTACCCGGCCAACCGCAACTAACAGGAGCTAAAGCTCTGGATGCGGATGCATCTGGCTTCGCTGTTGGATTTAACGTTGGTACAGTATACGAGCTCAACGAAAACAACCGCTTTGGTTTTTCTTACCGTTACAGCCCAACTTTGGCGGCTAAAGGCGACATCTACTACGATGGTGTAGAGCAAAGTGACACGCTTTACATGCCGCTACCAGATATGGCTGAGTTCTCTGGCTACCATCGTATCGAAGACACTAAGTTTGCTGTTCACTATAGCGTTCAATACATTGGCTGGGGCGTATTTGACAAACTAGAAGCAGATAAAGCTGGTGAGTTGAATAATTATGAATGGCAAACAGGCATGCACTACGCACTTGGTGGCACCTACTACCTAAACCAAGATTGGACACTACGTGCTGGTTACATGTATGACACCAGTGCCCAGGATGAAGTGACCTCTATCTCTGTACCTGATTCGGATCGTCAATGGTTCTCAGCTGGCTTTACTTACCACCTAGACTCGAAGTCTAACATCGACTTTGGCTTCACTTACCTAATGGGTAAAGATGTAAAAGTTGAAGAAGCACAGTACGATGATGCAACTGGCGCTCTCGTTTCTTCTATCGAAGCAACTACACACGCAGACGCAATCCTATTGGGTCTACAGTACAGCCGCAGCTTCTAAGCAAAGCGAAATTCATATCCAAAGGCCAGTGTTCACTGGCCTTTTTCATATCTATCGACCACTAATCCACTGTTCTTGCTCACTTCCTTACTACGAACAACGTTAATCTAGCTTACACGTGTATCGATAAATACCATTCCAATGCTACAAGTGTACGCTGAAATCATAAAACACATCATTAACATTTGGTTTTTTAAGCTACTAAATAAAGCTTATGACAAATTAAATTCCAAATAGGTGTGGTACAGTGTTTTTTATTTTTAAAGTAATAACTCTAACCGTATCATCGCCCGACTGATTACTTTTAATCTCAGCGAACATTACAATGAAAACAAACAAGACTCTCCTATCACTAGCAGTGGCATGTAGCCTAGTGACGACTTCTGCAACAGTGAATGCAGCAGGCTTCCAGTTGGCAGAATACTCAGCAACGGGCCTAGGCCGTGCGTACGCTGGCGAAGCAGCAATGGCCGACAACGCAAGTGCGCAATGGCGTAACCCTGCAATGCTGACTCAGCTTGAAGGTACTCAAGTATCTGTTGGCGCTATCTATGTAAACCCAAATGTTGATGTCAAAGGCGAAGTGGATGGTGGAAAGTCTCTAAATCCAACCCTGCCTAAAACAGAAGCATCATCATCTGACTTTGCACACGACGCAATCATTCCAAACCTTTATATCTCTCACCGTTACTCTGAAGAGCTTGCTATCGGCTTTGCTGTGGGTACCAACTACGGTATGGAAACAGACCTAGGTAATGACTTTGCAGCGTCTCACTTCGGTAACGAAGCGAGCATCATTACCAAGGAAGCTAATCTAAACCTTGCTTACCAAGTTAACCAAGCTGTAAGCATTGGTGGTGGCATCCGCTACGTGATCGGTGAAGGTAGCTTTGGAGCGACAGCTCCTGAGAACAACGCCCTTGCAGGCCTTGGACTGGAAAAAGGCACACCTTTGAAATATATGGAAGGTGAAGATACTGCGTGGGGCTGGCAATTCGGTACGGCTTGGCAGATTAACGAGCAGCACCGTATTGGCTTTACTTACAAGTCAGCCGTTGACCTTAAACTAGAAGGCGACGCTAAAATCATGCAACTTGCTCCTGGAACCCCTGTTGCAAATGACACTGGTTCAATGGATCTAACACTACCTCAAACTGCAGAGCTAGCAAGCTTCCACCAACTGACTGACAAGCTAGCTATGCATGCAAGCATTAACTGGACTGACTGGAGCAGCTTTAAAGAACTGTATGCTGACCTAGATACTTTAGAATCTCAAACAGTTAAAGTTGAAAACTGGAAAGACAACTACCGTTTTGCAGTAGGCGCAACGTACCAAGTAGACCCTAAATTGGCACTTCGTACTGGTATTGCATACGACACTTCTGCTGTAAGCGACAAAAACCGTACCATCACAATTCCAGAAACTGATCGTACTTGGTTAAGCCTGGGCGCTAGCTATGAGTTTACAAAACAATTCTCGCTAGACGGTGGCTTTACTTACATCTTCGCGAAAGATGCACCAATCACAGAATCTCGTGGCTACGAGTCTGACGATAAAGCTCAAGCAATCGGTGGCGAGTTTGTCGGTGAGACGACAGGTAACGTTTGGCTGATCGGCGTGCAAGCAAACTACACGTTCTAATTGGTAAACAGTTAAAACAAATGAAAAAGGCTTGGTCATCGACCAAGCCTTTATTGTATCTAAGAGACTGAACTAAAAATCATCCAAATACTCATCTAAATACGCTTCTTCTTCTTCATCGTATTGCTGTGTTTCAATTTCAGCCTTGAAGTCTTGACGCTGTAAATATGCATCACGCGTGAGTGCGTACGGATCTGGTGAGTTATGTAGCATCGCTTCTTGTGGTACTAATGCAGCTCGACTTTCCATACCTTCTAAAGCCCATTTACCTAGCCCAGCCCAAAAGTTTAAGTAAGAAAGTGGAACATACATACCATCTACGACATCAGTCGCTTCTCGGACTGTCCAAGGGCCATAACCTGGTACCATAACGTAAGGGCCATTTCCGACACCATAGTGACCAGCAGCATCACTGAATGCCTTATCATCGTGATCAGAGATCCCTGCAGAAGAGGCAATATCAATGAGGCCTAACAGGCCAAAGGTCGAGTTAATCCAAAAACGGTTAAAATGGTCGACGGCTTTTTCGCCATTCCCCATCACGATGTTGTTTATCATGCTTGATGGTTCATCAAGGTTACTTAAGAAATTGGCCACGCCTTTTCGTACAGGAACAGGGACATAATCCACATAGGCAAGTGAAACTGGGCGAACCAAGTATGGGTCGAGATAGTCGTAGTTTATGGACCACATAGCGCGGTTAAAACCTTCCATCGGATCGTTAACACCCGATTCAATTGACGTTGACTCAGATTCTTCTGCTACTTGCGGAGCACTTGCACAACCAGCAAGAAACACGCTCGCCAAAAGTGCTAACCACATCTGAGACTTAAAGCTTTTCATTATTATAGTTCCATAAAAAAGGCCGGTGTATCACCGGCCTCTAATCAATGATAATCCGTTGTTATTAATAACGCTTATCAATCATAACTTCAACAGGTTCGCCGATTTTAACGGCTTCACTTTCCCCAAACCAGTCCCCTTCTTTGGTCGCTACATTGCCATCACTGTCAATTCGAGCACGAACCATTAAGGTTTCAAGAGATGACAGCTTACGTTCGGCGATCATACTATTCCCATCATCCAGAACTACCGTACGCGGCAAGCTGCCGACTGGGTAACGTGCAGCCGCTACCGGCATTGGAGAACCGTCTGCGGTATGAACCGAGACAATCAGCGCTGCATTTGGATCAGCAACAACTTCATTCGCGATATTAATCGTCACTGCAACTGATTTACCTGAACCAACCTGCTGGCCCATTTGCTTCTGAGCATTTTCGATGCTGCGACTTAGCATTTCGTATCGGCCATCTTCCGGGCCAATCATCTGCTGCATAATACTCCAGTAGCGGACCGCAGCTGGATAGTCTTGACGCTCAAAAGCATCAAATGCAAGCAAAGAGAAGACTCGAAGATCAACGTAATCATTTTGCACCAAGCGGCCGAGAATACCGCGAGCATTCTCTTGGTCAACATCGTCTTGAGACAACATTAGCGCCTGTGCGTAACCAAGCATAATGTCATTGCTTTCTGGCTCAAGCTTGTACGCTTTTTTCATCGAACCAATCGCAGTATCGACATCGCGATTTGCCAATGCGATACGACCTAGCAGTAACCAGCCGGTTGAATCTTCTGGCTCATAATGCAAGCGAGTACGCAATGCTAATGTGAGATCACGCATTTCATCATCACTAAGCTGCGCACCTTCTGGAGACATCAACTTTTTCGACAACGCCGGTAAGTTAGATGTCACTTCTTGCCATTCTAATACTTCCTGTTGAGCACCAAACTTGTAGTACATACCATAGGATAAAACCACTACTAGAATCACGGAAGGAATCAAAACCGCCATTGGCGATACCTTGCTTTCTTGCGCGTGTTTTTCATCGTTAGGAATATCATCGAGAAGCGACTGTTTTAGATCATCAATCAAATCTTGCTGATTCTCTACGAGACCTTCTTCTGCTTCTTCTTCTAGTTCACTTAAACGATCTTTATAAAAAGCTTTGTTTAACTCATCACGTAGCGCTTCGTCGTTATTCGCTTTCTGTTTGATGATCGGCAAAGCAATCAGCACACAGCTGAATACGATAAGAATGACTGAAGCTACCCAAAATAGTGTCATTACTGCTTATCTCCATCATTCTTTTCATCAAGTAACGCTTTCAAACGCGCTTCTTTGTCTTGGTCCCAATCTTCGTTTTGTTCTGGCGTCACTTTTTTAGTGCGACTTCTTAGTACAATAAAGCCAAAACCGACCAGTAGAACGCCAATAGGACCTACCCAAAGGATGGCGGTCGCAACTGTAAATGGAGGATTGTAGGTAACGAAATTACCGTAACGAGCGATCATGTAATCAATGATCTCTTGTTTTGATTTACCCGCTTTGGTCATTTCATACACTTTTTCACGCAGATCGACAGCAAGTTCTGCATTTGAGTCAGCAATCGTATTGTTTTGACATTTAGGGCA
Organism: Vibrio sp.; assembly: GCF_984391705.1. Classification (NCBI taxonomy): domain Bacteria; kingdom Pseudomonadati; phylum Pseudomonadota; class Gammaproteobacteria; order Vibrionales; family Vibrionaceae; genus Vibrio; species Vibrio sp. Next base: position 37,496 of record NZ_CFHWOM010000035.1, read on the forward strand.
ACGTAGCGTGTTACCCAACTCTTTAAACTGCTGTTCTTGCTCTAATGTATCAAACTCGTGCACTTCAATAGCGGCATGAGCTGCTATTGAAAACGCCAAAGCAGCGAACAGTGAAAGCATTAGCTTCTTCATTGCTTAGCCTCCGCTAGCAGGCCTTCATACATTGGCTTCAACTTCTCGTTCCAGTTGCGATCATTAACATCACCAACATGGCGATAGCGAATAACACCGTTAGCATCAATCAAGAAAGTTTCTGGAGCTCCGTATACACCAAGGTCCAGTCCTAACATGCCATTACCATCGAATAAACTAATTAGATAAGGGTTGCCTAAATCTGTCAGCCAACCGATCGCTTTGGTGCGATCATCTTTATAGTTCATACCGATGATCTTCACACCTTCGCTGGAAAGCTGATTGAGGTATTGGTGCTCAGCATAACAAGTCGGGCACCAAGTCGCCCAAACGTTGAGAAGAAGAGGTTCACCTTTGAAAATCGCTTGATCGTAAAGTTTGCCTGGCTCAGCTAAATCTTCGAGACGAAATTCAGGCACAGGCTTACCTACAAGCACTGACTCAAGCTTAGTCGGGTCATCGCCTTGTGAGTTTTTCACTAGCTGGGTGGCAAACACCGCGACCAACCCTAGAAATGCAACCAGCGGAATAAATAGTAATTTCTTATTCATTATGCCTCCTGCTTCTTCGCGCTTTTTCTGAAACGGTAACGCTTGTCACTAATTGCTATCACACCGCCAAGTGCCATTAGCAAAGAGCCAGCCCAAATCCAACGAACAAACGGTTTATGATAAATACGTACAGCCCAAGACTTATTGTCATCCAAGCGTTCACCCATCGCGATGTACAGATCACGTGTGATACCGCGGTCAATTGCCGCTTCGGTCATCATTGAACGAGCTGTGCGGTAGAAACGTTTCTCTGCATGCAAAGTGTTAACATATTTACCATCAAGTGTGATTTCGAAGTCTGCGATATAACCATCATAGTTGGGGCCGTCTTTATCTCGTAGCCCTTTGAAATAGAAATCGTAGCCTTGAATCTGATAATGCTCGCCAGGTGCCAATCGGACATCGCGCTCGATGCTGTAGTTCTGAACCATGGCAATACCGATAATGGAAACTGCTAGACCGATATGACCAAACATCATCGCCCAGTGACTACGTTGAAGCTTCTTAACACCTTCCATAAAGCTATGACGGTGCGTCGCACGCTGATGTAACTCAAAGCCATGCATAAAGATGATCCACAACGCCATCAACCAGCCGAGGTACGCCATCGGCAAGAAGTAATCAGAGAAAACGACCGTAAATACGCCAGCTAAAACAATCGATGCTATACCAGAGATCAGCATCGGTTTTTTCAACGATGACAGATCATCACGTTTCCAACGAACTAGAGGACCAATACCTAGAAGGAATGAGAACGGAATCATAAGCCACGCAAATAGCATGTCGAAGAACGGCGCACCAATCGATACAGAGCCCAAACCAATTTGTTTATGAACAAGTGGCAGTAACGTCCCCACCAAAACAACAACCAATGCAGCAATGAGCAATACGTTGTTTGCAAGTAATGCGTTCTCACGTGATACCAAGTCAAAATTACCGCGAACTCGTACCGATGCACCTTTTAGTGCGAACAGTAACAATGAGCCACCAATAACAAAGACTAAGAAGCCTAAAATGAACATACCGCGTGACGGGTCAGACGCAAATGCGTGAACCGAAACCAGGATACCTGAACGAACTAGGAACGTACCTAGCAGGCTTAACGAGAACGCTGAAATTGCGAGTAGTACTGTCCATGCTTTGAACGTACCACGCTTTTCCGTTACCGCTAATGAATGCATGAGAGCCGTACCAGCTAGCCAAGGCATAAATGACGCGTTTTCGACTGGATCCCAGAACCACCAGCCACCCCAACCGAGTTCGTAGTATGCCCACCATGAACCCAGTGCAATACCTAGGGTTAGGAACAACCACGCCGCCGTCGTCCAAGGACGTGACCAACGAGCCCAAGCGGTATCCAAACGACCGGTCATCAGAGATGCAATAGCAAACGAGAATGCTACTGAGAAACCAACATAACCCATGTAAAGCATAGGTGGGTGAATAATCAAACCTGGATCCTGCAGAAGCGGATTCAAGTCTCGACCATCAACAGGGAAAAATGGCAATGTACGCAAGAACGGGTTTGAAGTAACAATAATGAAAAGTAGGAAACCTACCGTGATCATCCCCATCACCGCTAACACACGCGCTACTGACTCTTGTGGCATTCCTCGACTGAAGCTTGCAACTGCCACTGTCCAACCAGCTTGGATCAACACCCATAGCAATAGCGAACCTTCGTGAGCACCCCAAACGGCTGTTAGACGATAATACCAAGGGAGTTGGCTATTGGAGTTTGTTGCAACATAGTTGAGCGTAAAGTCGTTAGTATAAAATGCCCAGAGAAGCACAACGAATGAAACGAAAAGTAATAGGAACATCCCCCAAGACAGTGGTCTTGCGGTGTTCATTAACATAGTGTTATTTCTTGAAGCTCCCACTAATGGCAGGATACTTAGCAGTACAGCCATTGCGAGAGAAATAATTAAGGCGAAATGACCAATTTCAGCAATCATTGACCGCTTCCTTGTTTTTGTTGTTCAGTGTATTGAAGCGGCTCATGAGTTTTCTTCATCGCTTCTGCCACTTCTGGCGGCATATATTCTTCGTCATGCTTAGCTAATACTTCAAACGCTTCGATAGTCGTTGCATCTTTAAGTACACCTTGCGCGACAATACCCTGCCCTTCACGGAATAGATCCGGCAAGATTCCGTTATAAAGAATGGTCACTTTAGGGCCTACATCATGCAGATCAAATGACACTTGAAGTGAACTCGGGTCACGTTTCACCGAGCCTTCTACTACCATGCCACCAATTCGTAAGCGTTGGCCAACCTCAGGCTTAGTCCCATCAGGTTTACCCATCACCAATTCCGTCGGCGTATAGAACAAATCCATGTTTTGATTTAACGCATACAACATTAGGCCAATGGTCGAGCCGATACCAATGAAGATGGCAAGAACAATGCCGAGCCTCTTTTTACGTCTTGGGTTCATAGTGTGTTCTCCAAATTCTTAGCTGCATCAATTCGTGCTTGTCGATCTATCTTAGACTGCACTTCTTTAAGCAATGCGTCGCCACGACGAACACTCACCCAAAGAATAATAAACATTGATAGAAACGTAATACCAAAGGCACTCCATACATAACCGGCGTAACCGCCCATCGCGAAAAAGTCGCTCAAAGATTCAAAATGCATCGTTAATTACCTCCTTGAGACTTGGCTGCCGCAAGCTTTGCCACCCATGGGCGGTGACTTTCGTTTTTAATGATTTCGTTACGGAAACGCACCATAGTTACAGAGCCGAAGAAGAATGCAAAACCGAAGATGTTCAACAATAGTGGCCAAAGCATATTGCTAGAAATTGACGGCTTTTCGAATTTAGTAATCGTTGCGCCTTGATGGAGCGTGTTCCACCACTCTACTGAGAAATGGATAATTGGTAAGTTAACGACACCGACAATGGCCAAAATACCGGCTGCTTTGGATGCCGTTTTTTGATCATCAAACGCGTGGTAAAGGGCCATGACACCAAGGTAAAGGAATAGCAAAATAAGCTCGGAGGTTAGACGAGCGTCCCATACCCACCAAGTTCCCCACATTGGTTTTCCCCAAATCGCGCCAGTAAGGAGGGCTATAAAGGTATACACTGCACCGATCGGAGCCATTGCAGAAGCCGCTAAATCAGACAAACGAATTTGCCACACTAAACCTATGAAAGCGGCGATCGCCATAGACATGTACACACCCATCGACCAAATTGCAGATGGAACGTGAATGTAGATAATTCTAAAACTGTCACCTTGTTGGTAATCAGAAGGAGCAAATGCCAGTCCCCATACCGTACCTGCTGATAAACACAACAAGGCTAGTATGGAAAACCAAGGTAATAGCTTACCGCTTAAGCGATAGGCTGATTCAGGCTTGGCGTAGGGATGGAGCCATTTCCACATGTTTAGTTCTCACTCTTACTTCAGTATGTCTTTCACCATTTTCACGGTGTTAACAATTATTAGTTTTGTAATTTATAGAAAGGGAAATTTTCGTGCTTGATCGAAAACAATTAATTGACGCTTACTCGCAATGCCGCGCTAATCGCAAATGGTGTCAGGGTCAATGCTCCCATAAACATTGCACCTAAAATCGCCAGTTGTCCGTTATACGCAACGCCAAGAGAAGCAGCATCAATGGCCGACGTAGCAAAAATCAAAATTGGTATGTACAGAGGCAGTACTAAAAGGCTAAGCAATACCCCGCCCTTCTGTAATCCGACCGTTAATGCCACACCGATAGCACCAATGAAACTTAGTGTTGGCGTGCCGACTAATAGGGTCAGCACCACCGCTAACCAAGTATTAAAATCAAGAGATAGCAAAATCGCCAACAAAGGGCTTATCAAGATCAGAGGCAAGCCCGTTAGTATCCAATGCGCGATAACTTTTGATATCACGACAACTGGTAATGGGACAGGCATTAGCATCATTTGTTCCAGTGAGCCATCTTGAAAATCGTCTCTAAATAGTCTTTCCAATGACAATAAAGCCGAAAGCAATGCAGCGACCCAAACGATACCAGCGGCAATACGCGCCAATAGGTTCGGCTCAGGGCCAATACTTAAAGGAAACAGAGTAATGACAATAATGAAAAACCATAGCGGGTTTAATACGTCAGCTTGACGGCGAAAAGCGATAAGAAGCTCGCGACGCACGATGCTATTCATTGTTCCCAACATGTTACTCGCCCAGTTTAATTTTTCTAAGTTTCGGGTTATCAGTGAACATATCCTGGTGTGTTGTAAGCACTACAATACCCCCTTGTTCAGCATGATTAAGAAATAGTGATTCCAATACCTTTACACCTTGCTTATCGATCGCAGTCAGAGGCTCATCAAGAATCCAAAGTTTATGTTGGCTCAACCATAGTCTCGCCAAAGCAACGCGCCTTTGTTGACCCGCAGATAGTTGTGCGACAGGTACGTCTTCTCGGCCCGCTAAACCTACTTTTGTCAGCGCACTATAAATTGTTTCTTTGTCTACGGGCGTTTTCGCATGAACCGAGAGGTAAAAGCGTAGATTTTCGTATGCCGTTAGATCTCGCTTTACTCCCGTCGAGTGGCCTAAAAACAGCAAATCTTCATGGAAAGCGTCTCGGTTCGATTCTATGTTTTCGCCATTCCAGAATATCTCGCCATTATCACGATCTCCAAGCCCAGTTACGATACGTAGTAACGTCGTTTTACCTGTGCCATTACGGCCTTCGATTTGGACTAGTTCACCGGAATCTATTGTAAAAGAGAGGGATTCAAAGAGAATTCTTTCATCTCGAATGGCAGTCAGCTGAGATACTTCTAACATGGTCGGTCACTACTTATATTTTGAAGGGTTATACTACCACACCAAGAAGTGCACAACACAGCATTAGACCTATACGAATCACGAAACTAAGTAAGAATCTGTTAACAATTAAATATATCGTGACTCATATACCACTAACTGGTTACATCAGCTCATAAAAAAAGGTGCCTTAAGGCACCTTTTTATCTTTCTATCTTCTAGCACGTCGTTGATGGGACTGTACTTTTTGTCTTTCAGGGCTACTTTCCAAAGGCGGTACTTTCTCTTTGCCCGCGATCTTTTTCTGTAAAGACATCATAAGTTCAGCTTCAGCTTTCGGTAACTCACACTCTTCAATAAGCTCGTTAAGATCAGCGCCCAATTGCACCATCTTACTAGCTCGAGAGTAAAGGCGGCCATCACTATCTTCTTGCTCTAGTTCTGTGATGCGCTCATTCAAATGCTGAATGATATCGTGCTGTTCACTAACACGTTGCCCCAGCCCAACAACCACCGAACGAACTTCAAGTAACTGTTTATTTGACTTTTGAAGCTCTTTGTCTAAATGGCGATTCTGCTGACGTAGCTGATCCGATACCTTCGTTAGCCCAGATTTAAGACGAACAAGGGCTAGAACAAATAACAGAATGACTAAAGCCACTACACCTGCAATCACAGGCATACTGGCTAACATACTCTCATCCATTATAGGTGAGCCATCTCATCCCATTCTTCATCAGTCAAAAGCTTGTTCAGATCAACAAGGATTAGAAGCTTACCGTCGCGGTTACTTACACCTTGGATGAACTTAGCACTTTCATCTGTACCAACACTTGGTGTGGTATCAATTTCTGAAGAACGCAGGTAAACAACTTCTGCCACGCTATCGACTAAGATACCAATGACTTGGTGCTCTGACTCGATTACGATGATGCGCGTGTTGTCTGTGATTTCACCTTCAATCAGACCGAAACGTGAGCGAGTATCGATAACCGTTACAACATTACCACGTAGGTTGATGATACCTAGTACGTAATCTGGAGCCCCTGGTACTGGCGCGATTTCAGTGTAACGAAGAACTTCGCGAACTTGCATTACGTTGATGCCGTAAGTTTCTTCCTCTAACTGGAACGTCACCCACTGAAGCACTTCGTCGTTGGACTGATCCTTTCTTACTTCTACTTCACTAGTTTGAGACATACCTATTCCTCTCTACGCCTAAATTGGCACTCATGTTCTATTTGTCTAACGCTTTTACATCAAGTCCTGCATTAAGCATAGCTATCAATGCTTCAACATGAATCAATGCACACATTTTTTCTTTAACCATACCCGCGAGCCACGGTCGTTTGCCTGCCGTTTCTCGCCAGCGTACCATGCTTGGGTCCAATGCTTCAGTGCCCTTAAGCTCTGTAGAGGCCAGGCCCCACATGCTTTCCCCAAGCATAACAATGTATTGATAAGCCTCTTTATGCGACTCATCTTTTAACTTCTCAGGCATTACCCATTTAGCTGTGTCGACAACATCCAATTGGGACTCTCTGCTTGTCTGTAGGCCTAGATACCATACAGGCCTACCGATTAAATGGTTGAGTTCAGCGATTCTATGAATCCCACCAAGCTCATCCAATGGAACAGCAAAAGTCACGCCATTAACATCAAAGTAAAGCACCTGAAACAGCGTATCTCTCGCAGTTGACTGCCAGTTATCGAGTCCACTTCCCCCAGTTTTGGTCTGCGGTTCCAACTCGACTGCTACGTCTGCCTCGGGAACCTCTTGTGGTTCCACAACCTCGTCAATGACAATAGGTTCAGGCTCTTCAATAGCGATGTCTTCTACCGTCTCTACGACTGGTTCTTCAATCGTCCAATCTTGAATTTCTTCCGGCTCAGCCTGCGCTTGGGCAATCTCTAAAGTGTTTTGTTCGAGAATTTCTTCAAGATCTAACTCAGCAACTGGGTTCGTCGACTCCAACTGCTTTAGCAGCCTTTCTACGTCATCGAGATTCGGGACTTCAACCTCTTCCTCTGGTAGACGGTAGTAGCTTTTCTCTTCTACCGATTGCAGCATTGGCTGGAGCGAGTAGTCCTCGAGCTCTGG
>NZ_CFHWOM010000036.1:0-36756 GCF_984391705.1 Vibrio sp.
CATCTGAGTCCGTGAGGTTCCTTTTGCCACTGTTTTCAGCAAATCTAACTATATACACGCTGAAACATGAAAGAGGGAATAAGAATGAACCAAGCGTTTAATCCACTAGGTACAGACGGATTCGAGTTTGTTGAATATACAGCGGCAGATGAAAAAGGAATACAAGACTTAAAGGCACTATTTAGCTCACTAGGTTTTGCTGAAGTTGCAAAGCATCGTTCTAAAGATGCGTGGCTGTATCGTCAGGGTGACATCAATTTCATTGTTAATGCTCAGCCTCATAGCCAAGCAGAAGCGTTTGCTAAAGTGCATGGCCCTTCTGTTTGTGGAATGGCATTTCGAGTTAAAGATGCTGCCGTTGCTATGGCACATGCGATTGAAAATGGTGGTGAAGAGTTCAAAACTGAAATTGGTCCAATGGAGTTGAGCATTCCAGCCATTTATGGCATCGGTGAAAGCTTACTCTATTTTGTTGATCGCTACGGTAAACAGAGTATCTACGATGTGGACTTTGTTTTTTACCCCGATGCTCATGAACGTTTAGCGAAAATGGACGTCGGCATGTATGAAATCGACCACCTTACGCACAATGTTAAGCAGGGCAATATGGATGTTTGGTCTGGCTTCTATGAGCGAATTGGCAACTTCCGTGAGATTCGCTACTTCGATATTGAAGGTAAGCTGACTGGCCTAGTCAGCCGAGCAATGACCGCACCTTGTGGCAAAATCCGTATCCCAATCAATGAGTCATCTGATGATAAATCACAAATTGAAGAGTTCATCCGTGAGTATAACGGAGAAGGTATTCAGCACATCGCCCTAACAACAGATGACATCTACCAAACCGTTCAAACACTGCGTGATCGCGGTATGGACTTTATGCCGACGCCTGGCACTTACTATGAGAAAGTTGACTCGCGTGTTGAAGGTCATTCAGAAGATGTTACCCGTCTGCGAGATTTAGAGATCTTAATTGACGGCGCACCAATGAAAGATGGCATATTGCTGCAGATTTTCACTCAAACGGTAATTGGTCCAGTGTTCTTTGAAATCATCCAACGCAAAGGAAATGAGGGCTTTGGTGAAGGTAACTTTAAAGCGCTGTTTGAATCGATTGAAGAAGACCAGATTCGTCGAGGAGTGTTAAACGATGCATAAATGGATCACATTCCCTCATCGGGAGGGAGTGTGCTCTAAACAAGCACATGCGGATTTCCCGGAAGAGGCAATTTACGAAAGAGAAGCGGGGCGTAGTGGCTTTTTTGGCCCGGCCGCCCACTTCCATCATCAACATGCACCGACGGGTTGGAGCGAGTGGGAAGGTGAGTTACGCCCTCGCGCTTTTAACTTCAACCTTGTTGATAAAGCAAGCCAGTTGTCCCCTTGGGCTGTCCCTCACTTGTTGCATAACGCTGACTGTAAGATTCGGGTTTGGCGTATGGATGAAAAGATGGAGTTTTTAGTTCGCAATGCGGACGGCGATGAGCTCTTGTTTATCCATCAAGGCAAGGCTGATTTCTATAGTGATTATGGCCACTTAGAAGTGAGTGAAGGGGATTATGTTGTTATCCCTAGGTCAACCAATTGGCGACTTGAGCCGGCTGAACCGATGTTCATTCTAATGGTTGAAAACACCGATGCCGCCTACACGTTACCGGATAAAGGCATGGTTGGTAATCATGCGGTGTTTGATCCTGCAGTGTTGGAAGTGCCGTCAATTAATGACAAGTTTAAGGCGCAGTATTCCGAGCAATCAACTCAGGTGCACGTAAAGCGTCATGAAAAAGTGAGCACAGTGACTTACCCATTTAACCCACTGGATGCCATTGGTTGGCATGGTGATTTGTCTGTGGTTAAAGTCAACTGGCGTGACATCAGACCATTGATGTCTCATCGTTATCACCTGCCACCTTCAGCGCACACAACCTTTGTGGGCGCGGGCTTTGTAATATGTACCTTTGTTCCAAGGCCAATTGAAAGTGATCCCGGTGCACTCAAAGTTCCGTTTTATCACAACAATGATGACTATGATGAGGTGCTTTTCTACCACGCTGGCGACTTTTTCAGCCGAGATAACATTGAAGCGGGTATGGTGACATTTCACCCTGCGGGCTTTACGCATGGGCCTCATCCTAAAGCCTTTCAAGCTGGGCAAGAATACAAGAAGAAGTTTACCGATGAAGTCGCCGTAATGATCGATACGCGCCACGCATTGTCATTTGGTGAAGAAGCCACAGCCGTTGAAAATCACGAATACGTTTACAGTTGGAAAGTATAAGAATTAAGGGATCAAGTATGAAGTTAGCAACCCTAAAGAACGGTCGCCGAGATGGTCTGCTGGTGGTCGTGAACAAATCACTAACCAAATGCGTTGCTGTGTCTGAAATTGCTGAGACACTGCAACAGGCATTGGATGATTGGGACCGAGTCGAGCCCCAACTGCATGAGGTTTATGTGGCTTTGAATGGAGGAGAGTTGGTTCAAGAGCTGCCATTTGATCAAAGCCAGTGTGAATCGCCTTTACCAAGAGCCTATCAATGGGCAGATGGCAGCGCTTATGTCAATCACGTCGAGTTAGTACGTAAAGCGCGTGGTGCGGAAATGCCACCAAGCTTTTGGACAGATCCTCTTATGTATCAAGGCGGTTCTGATGCTTTTATTGGCCCGAGAGATGATATCCCTGTAATCAGTGAAGAATGGGGAATCGATTTTGAGGGAGAAGTCGCGGTGATTACGGGTGATGTACCAATGGGGGCAACATCAGAACAAGCAGCATCAAGCATTCGATTATTGATGCTAGTTAATGATGTATCACTTCGTGGTCTGATTCCTAATGAGCTCGGAAAAGGATTTGGATTCTTTCAATCAAAGCCGTCGTCGGTATTTTCTCCAGTTGCGGTAACTCCTGATGAGTTAGGTGATGACTGGGACGGAGGTAAAGTAAATTTACCTTTGCTTTCATACTACAACCATGAGCTATTTGGCTCACCAAATGCTGGTGTAGACATGACATTCGAGTTTCCTCAGTTAGTGGCACATGCTGCTAAAACCCGCCCACTAGCCGCTGGTGCAATCATTGGTTCGGGCACAGTGTCTAACAAACAGGGTACAGAGCATGGTACTTCAATCTCTGAAGGTGGAGTGGGTTATTCATGCATTGCTGAAGTGAGAATGATCGAGACAATCCGCGACGGTAAACCATCGACAAGCTTTATGCGCTTTGGTGATCACATCAAAATGGAAATGCTAGATAAGGGGGGTATTTCCATCTTCGGTTCGATCGATCAGCATGTGGTGAAGTACTAATGCCCAACATTACGCTATATGGATATTGGCGTTCATCAGCGGCGTATCGAGTCAGGATTGCGCTAAATCTAAAGCAGTTGTCGTATGAACAAAAGTCGGTACATCTAGTGAAAAATGGCGGAGAGCAACACTCCGCCAAGTTTCAAGCACTAAACCCAAGTGAATTGGTGCCTGTACTTGTTGATGATGATGTGCGGCTTAATCAGTCATTAAGTATTATTGATTACCTTGATGAGCAATATCCAGAAATGTTACTCACACCCTTGGATATAGATAAACGCTATCTTGTTAAATCCATGGCTCAAGATATTGCAATTGATATCCATCCTTTGAACAACTTGCGTGTGCTGCAGTACCTCTCAAAAGAGTTTGATATTCAAGAGTCAGAGAAGTCTACTTGGTATAGGCATTGGATCGAAATTGGCTTTGCTAGTTTAGAGAAGAAGCTAGTTGAAACGAGCGGTCGCTACTGCGTTGGTGATGAAGTCAGTTTGGTCGATGTTTGTTTGGTTCCGCAAGTTTACAATGCTGAGCGATTTAACATCGATATTAGTGTTTACCCTAACATCGCTAGAGTGACAACGTCACTCAGAGGGCTCAAAGCATTTCATGATGCCGCGCCTGAAAATCAACCTGACGCTGAATGATTTCTTTCTAAGTGCTCTACCTAAACAAAGCAAAAGGCCACCTATCTGGTGGCCTATTCATCCCTGGAGAAGTCTAATGCTTAGCGCATCGCTTGCTGTTTTTCACGCTGCGCAAGTTCAGCGATATTGAATTGACGGACATCCAATGTCGCCAGGTCATTACACTCTTTGCATGAGTGGTGGCGTAAACCGTCAATATATTCGTGCGAAGTTAGTAGGCTTGGTTTCTTACACCAATCGCAGATGCCTTCGATAGTAAACATAGTGTTCTCCCCACCTTTATTCTTAGGTGTTATTATCGCGGCGTATTATTACATGACGACCTTAACTACGTTAACTATTTGTTATTGGTAATGGGAGGGTGATCGATTGCGCAAGTCCGGATTTACTAGTGTGTCGAATTGTTGCTATATAATTTGAAGTTAATTGTAACTACTTGTTAACATGGTTTAGGATGAGTTTGAGAGCCGCATTTAAGCGTTTCATATCCTCTTCACTCCCTTTCAAATCTGGGTGGTACACCTTACACAATTGCTTATAGCGAATCTTAATTTGCTTTGTCTCTGGGATGGCATTTGGTTTGAACCCAAACAATGCACAAGCGAGAGATAGCTTGTTATCTGAGCTAGTTGGAGATGATTTAGTGGCAGGTTTCTGTATCGTAGCTTGCTGCTTTTTAAATTGTCGATAAAGTGTTTCCAGCTGGCGCTTTTGAGTTTTGATAGTCGCTTCGTATTGCTTTAATTTGCTTTCCAGTTGGCGTTGCTCCTGCTTGCTTTCAGATAGGGAGCTTTGAGAGTTTAAATTGAGCTTGTTTTTCGCTCTTAGGTGCCAAAACACCAATGCGATCAGAGAAATGCCTAACACGATAGACAGATAGATAAAGCCGTCGCCGCTTCCTGCGTTGTGTGATTTGGATTTCGCCACTGGGCTAAGCTCAATACTAGATTCGTCGAATGCTACTTCAAGCTGATCAATCGAAGAAACTTGTTTGGCACGTTGCGCGTTAAACTGTTTCTCTAGCACTTTAGCGTAGGCTTCTTCAGCATCTGGTACGTGTTCGGAGGCCACTTGATACCATATTTCAGCAAGCTCGAGGTTAGAAGGCTGTTGCCCCAGTCCTTCATATAACTTTCCCAAGTTATATTGCGCTTGATAATTTTCTGTAACGGCTAATTGAGTGAGCCAATAGATCGCTTTGTTCACTTGCGGCTTTTTGTTTTGGCTAGATAAATACACTTGAGCGAGTTGCGAAGCAGCAAGTTGGCTTCCTGCTAAGGCGGCTTGCTCTAACCAATAAATGCCGTCTTCCAGAGAGGCTTCCACACCATCACCAGATAGGTATTTCTGTCCAAGTTGGATTTGCGCATCGACTTCTTGATTTTGAGCTTGCTGGGTCAATTCTTCAATGGAAGCGGCAAAGCTCAAAGGGCAAATCAATAACAGAAATAAAGCAATTAGTTTCAAGGTATTCCCTTACAGCGAATCTGTGGTTAGTTGTATAGTTTAAATCATTTACTGGACAAATAAAAAAGTGGCTTCCGAAGAAGCCACTTGAAAAGGGTTAAAGCCAACTTGCCGTTATTTTAGCGGCAGAATCTGGATTTCTACGCGACGGTTACACGCACGACCTTCAGTAGTACTGTTTGTGCACAGTGGGTAACGCTCACCATTACCACGAGCTACAGCACGTCCAGCAGCTACACCTTGAGATACTAAGTAAGATCGAACCGATTCAGCACGACGCTCTGAAAGAATTTGGTTCGTTGTATCACTGCCAGTACTGTCAGTATGGCCATCAATCACTAGGCTAGTATCTGGATACTCAACCAAAATACGAGCGACTCCGCGTAGGGTATTATGAATGCTAGGATCAAGGTCATATGAACTAGAGTTGAAACCAATGCCGTTTTCTAGACGAAGCAGAAGCTGATTTTCGCCAACACGTTCAACCTGAACACCAGAATTTAGCAGTTCTTGACGCAGAGCTGCTTCTTGTTGGTCAAAGTAGTAACCAACGCCACCACCAACAGCGGCACCACCTGCAGCACCAATTAGAGCACGCTTACGACGATCTTTTGCATCATCGCCGGTCGCTACACCAATAGCCGCGCCTGCGATCGCGCCAATGATTGCGCCAGAAGTGGCTGAATTCGTTTCTGATTCACCAGTGGTTGCATTTTGGCGTTGAGTTGCCTGACAACCAGAAAGAGCGATAGCGACAGCAAGGGCAAGTGTAATTTTTTTCACAATAAACATCTCCGTGTATCCAGACTAATTCTCTGGAGTATTTTGTTGGCGAGGAATAAACCTTATAGACGCCTGTATGTCAATAGTGAACAGTGTATTTTACCAAACCTTAACGCAGTCTGAACAAATCTTAACGAAGCATTTTCGGTGCCTGAGCACCGTCAATTGGGCGGTTTACAGAGACCGTTCGACCTTTCTTTAGACCAACTTCATAATCTTCAGTTAAGTTCTTCATCGCCTCTCTAAGCTGCTGCTTAAAGGTTTCACGATCAATGTTTTGGAACTCTTTGTCGATATAGTCATCGATCTTTTTCGCTGACTCTTCATCAGGGCTAATTATAGGTAGCTTCTCTAGCGCACCTTCGACCCATCCGGATAAGAATGAATTTACTCGGCGTGTCACTTCACCTGATGGAGTCCCTGTGCCAGCAAAACTGTTGCGGAAGCGACCGGTTTGCTCGTTCATCTCTCGATAAATAATATCAAAAGCAAATGCAGCGAAAATTGCACGATCCGCTTCGCCAATAAACTCTGCACGTTTCAGCCCTTTATGGTTAAGAAGTACAGCTTCAACTCCGAACTTAGTATTAATGCCGCGGATTATGCGAAGTAGGTTAGATCCAATGTTGGCAGGTAATAGGTGTGTCGATTGGGTTTTGCCCATTTTAATGAACTCGATATCGTCTTTATCGAGGCCATACTTAAGCATCAAGCTATGAGCCATCTTAATTGCGTTGGCGGCTTCATTAACGTTCGCTGAGTTACCTAATTCAAGACACTTAGCGATTTTCTTTAGGGCTTTCTGTTTATTCATCGACAACTAAGAGGTACCTAATTTTGCAAAGTCGGCTATTTTAACGCGTTCTGCAGAAAAACGGAAATTTCCGTGATTATAGGTGTCGGTCAATGGGCTTACTATTGGGAGTGATCAAACGTTGAAAAGCGCCACCTTGGGATTGGAAGGTGGCGTTATTGGAAGTGATACTGGTGAAAGGATTAGATACCTAATTCATCGAGTAAGTCATCAGCTGCTGATACTTTTTCTGTTTCAGGCTGCGATTTTGGCGTCATATCCTGGCGCGCTTTCTCAAGGATTGTATCTGGACATTCGTCTTCAACAGTCTCAAATTCCTCAAGTTGAATGAACTCCGTTTTATCCATTGCAAGTTCTAGGTAGAAGATATTGCCTTTTTCAGTCGAGAAAGTGACGCGTCTTGCTTGCGGACGATCTAGATTGGTATCGACTGATAGGATCACTTGCTTGTTAAGCGTTAGCATCTTAGGTTGGTTTTGCGTGATGTGCGTTTGCAGATCTTTACGAACTTGGTTTGTGAAATCACCAACTAATTGGTTCATCAGTTCACCCAGTACATCTGCAACTTCATCAGAAGTATGCAACACAGCAAGCTCGTCTTCTGGCATGCCCATATTGCGCATGTAATTTGTATAAACCTCCAGCGCCGCTTTCGCTGTGAAGTTGATAACGACTAACCCTGAGAAACCGCCATCAAATAGCACGAAACAACCAAAATCAGGTTTTAAGCTCGTCTTAGTTATCTTCTGCACCATTGCGGAGTAGGTGACAGGAGAGCTAGTAGCTGAAGTCAGTACGCCAGAGACGGATTGGCAAAGTTTTAAAAGAATATCTTCTGTTGTGATAATTTTATTTTTCTTCATTGATGATTCGCTCATAAAGGCACTTTAAATCAAGTCCATGATTTCTAAGTGTGGAAAAGAAATGCGATAAGTTCCAATTTGACACTGCATTTATGTTTTGATCACCCTTTTAAATGTTGTAAAGTGACGTAACTCAAATATTATAACTTTATATATCGAACCCAATGCTGATTGGATCAGCGTAGTAGGGGCAGGAAGCAAATGTTACCAAGATTACACTCCCATTCTGATGTGGATCCCGTTGTCATCAGTTTTCTGGAAAAGCTACACCAAGCAGGCTTTACAGGAGACATTGAAAGTCAATACTCAAGTCGTTTGGCCGTTGCCACCGACAATAGTGTTTATCAGCAATTACCTCAAGCCGTTGTCCACCCTAAAAGCACGCAAGATGTTGCTCTCATAGGTAAGCTTAGTACGAATCCTGATTTTGAGCGGATTACCTTTTCGCCACGAGGCGGCGGCACAGGAACCAACGGGCAATCGCTAACTAAAGGTATTGTTGTCGACCTATCTCGTCATATGAATAAGGTTCTAGAAATCAATGAAGAGGAAGGTTGGGTCCGAGTTCAAACTGGTGTGGTGAAAGATCAACTAAATGATGCCGTCCGACCTTATGGCTTCTTTTTCTCTCCGGATCTTTCGACCAGTAACCGAGCAACTCTTGGTGGCATGATTAATACCGATGCATCGGGTCAAGGCTCTCTTAAGTACGGAAAGACGTCTGATCATGTTATTTCTTTGCAAGCGGTGTTTGCCGATGGTTCGATTTTAGAGTCTGACCTATCGCATGGATTACCTGAAGAAGGGGAATTTGCTCACCAAGCCCTGCAAGTGACTGAGCAAGTTTGTCGTGAAAAAAGAGAGCAAATTAACGCTAAGTTTCCTCCTCTAAACCGCTTCTTAACGGGTTACGATTTAAAAAATGCACTTGATGATGAATCTGGTGTGTTCAACTTTACGCGCGTATTGTGCGGTGCAGAAGGCTCGCTGGCTTTTATCACGGAAGCGAAACTCAACTTAACACCGATACCTAAAGCCCGAACTTTAGTGAACGTAAAGTATGATTCGTTTGACTCAGCTTTGCGTAATGCGCCATTTATGGTGGAAGCGAATGCTTTATCTGTAGAAACGGTCGACTCCCGTGTACTCAATTTAGCCAAGCAAGATATTGTGTGGCACACAGTAAGCGATCTATTAACCGATGTACCTGGTAAAGATATGCAGGGCATCAACATGGTGGAGTTTGCTGGTCAAGATGTCGCCGAAGTAGAGGCTCAAGTTACGTCACTAACTGCTCGAATTGATCAAATGCTAGCAGATGGCGAAGCAGGAATTATTGGCTACCAAGTTTGTGATGATGTGCCAAGCATCGGTCGTATTTACAACATGCGAAAGAAGGCCGTCGGTTTGTTAGGGGCTGCTAAAGGTCGTGCTAAACCTGTGGCGTTTGCAGAGGATACGTGTGTCCCGCCAGAAAATCTTGCAGACTTCATTGCTGAGTTTCGTGTATTGCTTGATGCCAAAGAGCTTAACTACGGTATGTTTGGTCACGTCGATGCTGGTGTCCTTCATGTAAGGCCTGCATTGGATCTTTGCGATCCAAAGCAAGAAGCTTTAATGCACGAAATCTCTGATGAAGTAGTTAAGCTAGTTGCTAAATATGGCGGTTTAATGTGGGGCGAACATGGTAAAGGCTTCCGCTCTGAATATGGTCCTGAGTTCTTCGGTGAAGAGCTGTTTACTGAGCTAAGACGAGTTAAAGCAGCGTTCGATCCTCACAACAAGATGAACCCAGGTAAAATCTGTACGCCGCTCGATAGCAATGCTGAATTGGTGAAAGTAACGGACACTAAACGCGGCTTTTATGATCGCCAAATCGATGTCCAAGTACGCGATAGCTTTAAGCAAGCGATGGAGTGTAACGGTAACGGCTTGTGTTTTAACTACGATACTGCTTCGCCAATGTGTCCTTCGATGAAAGTGACCGCCGACCGACGCCATTCACCGAAAGGGCGTGCTGGCTTGGTGAGAGAGTGGTTACGTCAGTTGACCGAACAAGGCATTGATATTCTGGACTTGGAAAAACAGACACTAGAAGATACAACGCCGATTAAGACCATGTTAGATCGCGTGCGAAACAGTTTTAACAAACGTCATGAATATGACTTCTCGCATGAAGTACATGAGGCAATGAATGGCTGTTTGGCGTGTAAGGCTTGTGCCAGTCAGTGCCCGATCAAAGTCGATGTGCCAAGTTTCCGGTCGCGCTTTCTTAATATTTACTACTCTCGCTATCAGCGACCAGCGAAAGATTACTTAGTTGCGAATATTGAGACTATGCTACCTCTTATGGCTAAAGCGCCTCAGGTGGTTAACGGTGCGCTTAAACAGAAATGGGTACAAGACCTAACGGCGTCAACGGTCGGGTATGTAGATGCACCTTTGATGTCAATCCCGACATTAGAAAGTCGCCTGAAAAATCTAAAACCTTTTGATTTGCAGGGTTTGGCAGCAATGTCAAAAGAAGACAAAGCCAATCATGTTGTGATTGTACAAGATCCGTTTACGAGCTTCTACGATGCAGAAGTTGTCGAAGATTTCGCGCATTTGGTCTCAAAACTAGGTAAAACGCCAATATTGCTGCCGTTTAAACCAAACGGCAAAGCTCAGCATGTAAAAGGGTTCTTGAAACGCTTTGCTAAGAATGCTGAAAACACGGCTGCTTTCTTGCAGCAAGTCGCTGATATAGACATTCCACTGGTGGGAGTGGATCCTGCCTTGGTGCTTTGTTATCGAGATGAGTACGCAGAAGTACTGGAAGATAAGCGTGGTGACTTTAATGTTCTGACTGCGCACGAGTGGTTAGAACCTAGGTTGGAGCAATTCAGCACTATGGAGTCAAACAATAATGAACCTTGGTATCTGCTAGCCCATTGTACCGAAAAGACCAAAATGCCTAACGCAGAAAAAGAGTGGGGCACCATATTTAAACATTTCGGTGCAGTGTTAAACACAGTCCCCGTCGGTTGTTGTGGAATGGCCGGAACGTTTGGCCATGAAGTGGATAAGCTGCAGATGTCCAAAGACATATATGGGCTGAGTTGGAAGCCAAATCTAGATCAACTGCCCAAAGAACGTTGCTTAATTACGGGCTACTCATGCCGGAGCCAAGTAAAACGTTTTGAAGGTGTTAAGGTTAAGCACCCGGTGCAAGCACTACTAGAAATCATGTAGCCATAAATAGCCCAGTAATTGTTACTGGGCTATTTTTATGAATATAGGTTAAAGAAAAAATATTATGGATAAGCTTGAAAGAAAAATTCCGCCCGTCGCTGTATTTATAGTTTTATTGGTGGTGATTAATAAAGTGGCTCATACGTTTCACGAGTTCACTTTTTCATTGCCACTGAATAGTACGGTATTTACGTTATCTTTTTTGGTCGCTGGTTTCATTGGGTTGGCAGGGGTTTACGAGTTTCGTCGAGCAAAAACAACGGTAAATCCGGTAAAAGTTGATCAAGCATCTAGTGTTGTAGATACAGGTATATTTGCTTACACACGCAACCCTATGTATTTAGGGCTCTTCTTGCTTCTATTCGGTTTTTCCTATTGGCAACAGAACTTATTGGCAATTGCCTGTTCATTTCTGTTTGTGTTCTATATGAATCGTTTCCAAATTAAGCCAGAAGAAAGAGCGTTGGAAACTTTATTTGGCGCACAGTATTTGGACTATAAACAAAAAGTACGTCGTTGGATTTAAGCGCGTCGCAAAATTACGTTCTGTAATATTTTAATACGCTTACTTCTATTTAGTGAGTAATTAAGAACTCGTATCATCAAATCAATGTATATGATGTAAAAGGATATATTGTTCATGATACGTTTCATTTCGACCGGGACATTAGGGGTTGCGGCCCTCTTAACTTTCCCTATACAAGCTCAAAGTTTATCCACCAGAATTATTGATGGCCAAGTAGCGACTCACTCTGATTGGCCATATATGACAGCACTTGTGTCTAAGGGGCAAGCTGCGACCGAAGGGCAGTTTTGTGGTGGTAGTTATATCGGTGATCGATATATTTTGACGGCTGGCCATTGTATAGAAGGAATATCAGCAGAAGATCTTGATGTTGTGGTTGGCATCAACGACCTACGTAACGAGGGAACAGAAGGCGTACGCCTGAGCGTAAGTAAGATCTATCTGCATCACGAATATACAACAAACTCATTAGAAAATGATGTTGCAATCTTAGAGCTTGCGCGCCCGTTACGTGATCACGAAGCTACACCAGTGCAGTTAGCGAACCATAACACTCGTAATGAAGCGTATGTTGGTGCTCCATTAACTGTTGCTGGCTGGGGGTCAACTACCCCTGAATATGGGAATCATACCGCGACCGATCAGTTGCTAGAAGTGACTGTGCCAATGGTAAGCCAAAGCCAATGTTCTGATGCCTTCCCTTGGGTATGGAGGAATGAAAACTCTCCTAATTTCTGCGCTGGTACTAATACTGAAGGCTACGACTCCTGTCGAGGGGACAGTGGTGGGCCACTGATTGTTGATAGTACTGGTATTCAGTTGGGTATTGTGAGCTATGGTTCAATGCGCTGTGGCGATGAGAACAGTTACGGCGTTTATAGCAATATCAGTTACCTCAAAGATTGGATTGAACAGCATAGCTCTGGGTTTAGCTACGTAAGAGAAGAGTTTGCTGGTCATCACGCTCCGGGGGCGTTATTCCATGAGTTTGTTTTCAAAAACTTCTCTAACGACGCCGTTACTTATAAAGGTATTGCGCGAAACTGGTTATCAGATGACTTTACGATGGTATCGAATTCTTGTCGTGAGGATACGCCGTTGCTATCTGGGGCTGAGTGTGTCGTTAAAGTATCGCGCAGCAATTCAAATGCATATGGTGAAGCGACTCTATCCGTAGACTTCTCTTATGAGCAAAATGGAAACAGTTACACAGTAGATTCAATCGCTCATTACGAAATCGCAGACGAGGCAAATTCTGCGTTAGCAGAAGCTCTGTCTTTAACGAGTGGAGAAACAATCTACACAAATGACCATCCTTGGCAGGTCATATCCAATGGCTTACGCTCAGCCCCTATTAATGATGATGAACGTTCTACATTAATCATCGATGGCCTCGACCCTGGCATCTATTCATTTGATGTCCGCATTTCCTCAGAGGTTGTGGACTATGTTTACTTATCTATTAATGGCGAGTTGATTGATGGTTTGGGGGGAGAACACCAATTCAATCAGCAAATCCAATTGGTGAATGAGTCAAATAGACTGAAGTTTGATTACGTAAAAGATGGCTCTATTAGCGCAGGAGAGGACGCTGTATTTATCACTAACTTCCGAAAAGGCGTTCATACTTCTTCTGGTAATACGAATACTAGCGGTGGAGGCGGCGGTGGTAGCCTAGGTTGGTTGTCACTCTTTGTTCTTCTTCCGCTACTTCGCAGACGTCAGTAAACGGGTATAGGTAAAAATTAAGCCCCTCAACGGAGGGGCTTATTCATTGTTAGATCTGTTGATTCACTATTGGTTAAACGCTTGGCAATATCGCTTCTGGCATAAGGTGGTTGTGAACTGCCAGTTTAAGCAGCGAGTTTGCTTGCTCAATATCCGGTGCAAAGTAACGATCTTTATCATAGAAACTGACTTTCTCACGTAAGATCTGTTTCGCTTCTTCAACTCTTGGCGATGATTTTAGTGGTGCTCTAAAGTCGATGCCCTGCGCCGCAGATAAGTACTCTACAGCCAAAATTCCTCGAGTGTTTTCCGCCATATCACGTAGTCTGCGACCCGCAAATGTCGCCATCGAAACATGATCTTCCTGGTTGGCTGACGTTGGTAAGCTGTCAACGGAAGCTGGGTGAGCTAGGGTCTTGTTTTCGCTTGCGAGTGCTGCAGATGTTACCTGAGCAATCATAAAGCCAGAGTTTACTCCACCGTTGTCCACCAAGAATGGCGGAAGCTTACTCAAAGCGCTGTCAATCAACAGAGCCATACGTCTTTCCGAGAGACTGCCCACTTCTGCGATGGCAAGCGCTAGGTTATCGGCTGCCATAGCAACAGGTTCCGCGTGGAAGTTACCACCGGAGATGATGTCGCCATCTTCTGCGAATACAAGTGGGTTATCGGATACTGAGTTTGCCTCAATTTCCAAAATGTCAGCGGCGTTTCGAATTTGCTGCAAACAAGCACCCATTACCTGTGGCTGACAGCGCAGTGAATAAGGGTCTTGCACTTTTTCGCAACCCGTATGTGATTCTCCAATCTCGCTGCTGACATCTAGCATGTGGCGATAGGCTAGAGCGGCGTCCATTTGTCCTCTATGTCCACGAACGCGGTGAATACGTGGATCGAATGGGCGTCTACTACCTAATGCGGCTTCTACCGACATCGCGCCACATACCGTGGCTGAAGCGAACAGATCTTCTGCTGCAAATAAACCTTCTAGAGCAAAGGCTGTCGACGCTTGGGTACCATTGAGTAGTGCTAAACCTTCTTTAGGTGCTAAAGTGATCGGCTCAAGGCCAGCGATTTTCAGTGCCTCTAATCCAGAAATGATCTTTCCGTTGTGGCGCGCTTCACCTTCACCCAATAGAACCGTACTCATGTGAGCAAGAGGTGCTAGGTCCCCAGAAGCGCCTACAGAGCCTTTCTGCGGAACGCATGGATAAACCTGAGAGTTAACCAAATCAATCAAGGCTTGAATCACTTTTAGGCGAATACCGGAATAGCCGCGAGACAAGCTATTGATCTTCAAGACCATCATCATGCGAACTGTTTCATCTGCCATAAGTTCGCCGATACCTGCAGCATGCGAAAGCACGATACTTTTTTGCAGTGTTTCAAGATCTTCAGGGGCGATACGAGTGTTGGCCAGCAAACCGAAGCCAGTGTTGATGCCATAAACTGTGCGATCTTCAGCAATCACTTGCTCGACAACTTTCGTACTTTCGTCAATGGCTGGAATCGCTTCTGGGGCCAACGACAGAATCACTGGTGAGCGACTGACTTGACGCAGTTCTTTTAAGCTAATAAATCCAGGCTTTAGCTGTAAATTTAACATCTTCATCTTCCTTTATTCAGCTGAGCTTATTTTAGCTTTTTCAGTTCTTCGTTAAGCATCGGTAAATCAAGACCTTGCTGTGCTGCACAGTTTTTCGCGATGTCATAGCCGGCATCAGCGTGGCGCATTACGCCCGTTGCAGGATCGTTATGTAACACGCGAGAAATACGTTGAGACGCGTCATCACTACCATCACAACAGATAACCATACCTGAGTGTTGAGAGAAGCCCATGCCAACGCCACCACCATGATGTAATGATACCCATGTTGCGCCGCCAGCAGTGTTCAGCAGAGCATTGAGTAATGGCCAGTCAGAAACGGCATCTGAGCCATCCATCATACCTTCTGTTTCTCGGTTTGGACTTGCTACCGAGCCTGAATCTAGATGATCACGGCCGATGACAATTGGCGCTTTTAGCTCGCCGTTTTTGACCATTTCATTGAATGCCTGACCGAGACGTTCACGATCTTTCAATCCGACCCAACAAATACGAGCTGGTAAGCCTTGGAACTGGATTCGTTCGCGGGCCATGTCCAGCCAATTGTGGAGGTGTGGGTTGTCTGGGATAAGCTCTTTTACTTTTTGGTCAGTTTTGTAAATGTCTTCTGGATCGCCTGATAGCGCAGCCCAGCGGAATGGCCCAATGCCTTCACAGAACAAAGGACGAATATAGGCAGGGACAAAGCCTGGGAAGTCGAATGCGTTTTCAACGCCTTCTTCTAGTGCCATCTGACGGATATTGTTGCCGTAATCGAGTGTTGCTGCACCGCGTTCTTGAAGGTCAAGCATCGCTTTGACTTGCACTGCCATTGACTCTTTTGCCGCTTTAACCACCGCCGCTTCGTCTTTAAGGCGCATGTCTGCAGCGTGTTCCATTGACCAGCCCAGTGGTAGGTATCCATTTAATGGGTCGTGCGCAGAGGTTTGGTCGGTAACAACGTCTGGAGTAATGTTACGCTCTACAAGTTCAGGGAATACATCGGCTGCATTGGCAAGTAGGCCTACAGAAACCGGAGTGTCTGATTCGTAGATAATCGCGAGTGCTTCGTCTAGGCTGGTGGCTTTCTTGTCGACGTAGCCAGTACGTAAGCGGTAGTCAATGCGTGACTCATCGCACTCGACAGCAATCATAGAAAAGCCAGCCATAGTGCCAGCGAGAGGCTGAGCACCACCCATTCCGCCTAAGCCACCTGTTAGGATCCAGCGCCCTTTAGGATCGCCGTTGAAGTGCTTTTTCGCTACAGAAACAAAGGTTTCGTAGGTACCTTGGACGATGCCTTGTGAGCCAATGTAAATCCAGCTTCCCGCAGTCATTTGTCCGTACATCATCAAACCCTGTTTATCGAGTTCGTTGAAGTGCTCCCAGTTAGCCCAGTGCGGCACCAAGTTAGAGTTAGCGATCAGTACGCGCGGTGCATTTTTATGAGTTGGGAATACACCAACAGGTTTACCCGATTGAACGAGTAAGGTTTGGTCGTCTTCAAGGCGCTCTAGCACTTCGACAATTTTATCGTAGCACTCCCAGTTTCGTGCAGCTCGACCAATGCCACCGTACACGACGAGTGAGTGAGGGTGCTCGGCAACATCTGGGTCTAGGTTGTTCATCAGCATGCGAAGTGGGGCTTCCGTCAGCCAAGATTTTGCTCTCAACTGCGTGCCATGTGGGGCACGAATTGTACGGCTAGTATCGAGACGCTTATCTTCTACTTGGCGTTCCGTCATGGTAAGACTCCTTGTGTTTCATGTTATTCAAGTAGTACGAAGCTCTCCAAGCTACCGAAGTGACTTGGTTCCACTACTTGGTTTAATGTTATTTTTCTGAAAATGCGTTGGCGATATCCCAACAAAGTCGAGCGGCTAATCTCGCCGTCTGACTGTCTACGTCGTAGGTCGGGTTGTACTCGGCGATATCGGCAATCACTAGCTTCTGCTTATAGTGCAAAATTCTGTCTAGAAATGGTGCGACTGTATCTATACTCACGCCTCTCGCAGCCGGTGCACTCACGCCAGGCGCTGTCGCCGCTGGAAAGACATCTAGGTCGATGGTGAGGTAGATATAATCACAGTTATCAATAAAGTGCTGTAATTGAGTTAAGTGGTACATGTGGTTGAGATGCGCAAGATCTTTGTCTTCCACGAACCAGACGCCAAGCTCTTCAGCTCGTTTAAACAGTGCTTCAGTATTACTCGCTCGACTGACCCCAAGGCATGCGTAATGGAATGGCCATTCATGCTTATTACAGTAATCATAGATTTGATTGAATGGCGTCCCGGAGCTTGGTTTTACATCGGCATGGCTACTTTCAAAGGCCCGGAGATCAAAGTGAGCATCAAAGTTTATAATGCCAATCTTTGGAGGCTGTGACGGGCTGAGATATTCAAAATATCTTGCAAGGCCTTGAAAGGAAGCCCAAGCGACTTCGTGCCCACCACCTAAAGTGATGACGGGAGTTGAGCGTAATGCGGTTGCAATCACATCTGCACAAATCGACTGGTAGTGTTCGAGTAGATCATCTTCACAGACAACATTACCCAAATCGATAAGCGAGCTTTTTTTATGCCAAGCCATATTCGCTAAAGCGCGGCGGATGAGATCGGGGGCTTTACGTGCGCCTATTCGGCCTTTGTTGCGAGCAACGCCGGCATCGCAGGCAAACCCAAGTAAGCTAACTGCATTGTGATAGGGTTCTAGATCGCGAACCGGAATCTGTTTAATGACATGATGGACGCGTTTCCCGAGCGCGCCATCTTCTGCGTCGTGACGTCCTTGCCAATGGAATTCTTGAATTGTTGATAGCTCTTTATCGCCAAAATGTTCAGACATGATCCAGCTCTCCTTTCACCAGGCGAGCCGAAAGACGCGATACGCCTTGTTGATAGCTAAAATCAGCAGGTTGAGAAACATCCCATATTGCTAGGTCGGCATCAAACCCTACTTGTATCTGCCCGCGGCTTTCCCCGTATCCTAATGCTTTTGCTGCATGACAAGTGACACCACGCAGTGCTTCTTCAGGTGTAAGACCAAAGAGGGTACACCCCATATTCATCATCATAGTCAAATCTGCGAAAGGTGATGTGCCAGGATTTAAATCTGTTGCGATGGCCATTGGTATTTTGTGCTTTCTTAGTAGCTCGATAGGAGGACGTTTTGTCTCTTTCAAAAAGTAGAATGCGCCAGGTAGTAATGTCGCGACAGTGCCTGATTGAGCCAATGCCTCAACACCCACTTGGTCGAGGTATTCGATATGATCGGCAGATAAGCCATCGTATTGCGCGGTTAACGCAGTACCACCAAGATTAGATAATTGTTCGGTATGCCCCTTAACGCGGAGACCATGTTCTTTAGCGGCAACGAATACACGCTCCGTTTGCGCCAAATCGAAGCCTATCGATTCGCAAAACACATCAACGCTAGTGGCGAGTTGCTCTTCTGCTACAAGCGGGATGATCTCTTGGCAGACGAAGTCAATATAGTCATCTGGTTTGCCTGCAAATTCTGGAGGAAGAGCGTGAGCGGCTAAGAGTGTTGTGGTCACGCGTACTTTACGATGATCTTGCAATGCTTTAGCTGCACGCAACATTTTGACTTCGTCACGCAATGTTAATCCGTAGCCAGATTTCACTTCGACTGACGTCACACCGCTGCGTAGCAAACCGTCTAGCCGAGGCAACGCTAGTTCAATTAATGTCTCCTGGCTGGCCTCGCGAGTTGCTCGTACTGTAGAGAGGATTCCGCCCCCTTGTTTAGCAATCTCTTGATAAGGCACGCCTTTCAAACGCATCTCGAATTCGTTGGCACGGTTGCCCGCGTAAATGAGGTGAGTGTGACTGTCGATAAAGCCCGGAGTAACGAGTTGTCCCTTACAATCATAGCTCTCCGACTTAGCGGTCTCTACGTTATCTCCAATTTGGGATATTGTGCCTTGTTGAATAGCAATATTTGTCGGTTCGCTAATCTCATAACCGTGTTCACCGGGTACCATAGACACTAGTCTGGCGTTGGTAAGAACTAAATCGAATGACGGAGATCTTTGCTGTGCGAGCATACTGCATATTCCATTAATTAAATGTATATACAAATACTCGTTCAGGATAGTCAATTGATCAAGTCGGATGTTGCCAAAATGTGATCAATCAGAAAGTATGAAATGCTCTAAGAGAGCAGAACTTTAGAACTTAATTTGTATCGAGTGCCCGGATGGAAGAGTAATGCGGAGCTCACAAGCTTGTCGTGGCTCCAGGTACGTCGGTTGAGCAATAGACAAGGCTCATTTGCACCTAGCTTTAACGCAGAGCGAACTTGATCATCTGCGACAATGGCTTCGACTGTGTGCTCAATGGCACTGAGAGGGCAGTTCTGCGATAGATACTGATTGGGGGTCATCTCGGTAAAGTCTTGTGCTAAATAGCCGGGAGCGTATGCCGCATTGACCCAGCGTAGTTCGTATTGAATAGGAGATTTGTCTTCAAAGTGAATGATTTCACTATAAAAAACAGCAGTTCCCAGCATAACTCCTAACTTAGTCGCTATGGTTTCGTCGGCTTTCAGAGATATTTGAGTGATGACTTTACTTGAATAGGCTTTTCCACGTTGTGTCACTTCCTCTGCGATATTTCGAATGTCGAGCAGAGGTGATTCGGCCTTATCCTCGTTGCTACAGACAAATGTGCCTAGACGAGGCTTGCGTTGTAACTTTCCTTCGGCGACAAGATCCCGAATCGCTTTATTTACAGTCATCCGACTGACATTAAATTGTTTGGTCAGCTCAATTTCAGTAGTAATTCGATGTCCAATTGGCCAATGACCAGACTTAATGTTGTCGTTAATGTATTGCTTAATTTGAAGGTAAAGCGGGGAGTTACTCATTGGATGGAATCGCTGTATATCTATTGACTATACAAATGGTTATACATTTGAATTGATATTGCAAGTCGCACTGCTAAAGCCTTGATGGTAAACCTCATGATAAAGTGCGAAAGCGTGAGTGTTTTCAGGAAAATAGTCGACAAAGGGCTTGCTTAGTTCTTGCTGTACACGTTAAATCAATGCAAACAATGACAATCATAAGGAAAGAAGATGTTTGGTAAGTTGAAAGCATCCTTGGGTATTGGCGCTGCGAAAGTCGATACTGTTTTAGAAAGTATGTCAGTATTTCAAGGTGAAACACTTAAAGGCACGGTTCATATTCAAGGTGGTGACGTAGAGCAGCAAATTGATGCAATCAATTTAAAGCTGTGTACGGAAGTCAAAGTAGAAAGTGATGACAGCGTGAGCTACCAAGACTTCATTATTGGTAAGCTGCAAGCCGTTCAGCCTTTCACCATTCAGCCTGGTGAAAACAAGCAAGTTCCATTTGAATTGAAATTAGATGATGAGACGCCAATTACGGCGCTCAATGCATTAAAAAATCAGTGTCACGTCTGGGTAGAAACCACGCTTGATATCGATTTTGCGATTGACCCTAAAGATCGTGATTTTGTTGAAGTAAAGCCTCTTCCGGTTGCGTTCCGTGTGATTTCAGCAATCGAGCAAGCCGGCTTTTCGATGGTGAAAGCAGATGTTGAAAAAGGGCATTTACGCGGTAGCAACTTCTCTTCGAAGTCTGGTTGTTACCAAGAGATTGAGTTTAGAAACAATGGCTTCATCAATAAGAAAGAGATCGAGCTCTCGTTCATTTTGGATGGTCATGTGATGCATTGTTTAGCGGAAGTAGACCGTTCGCTCAGTATGCGTGGCGATCAATATGTCTCTTTCTCATTACCGTTGGATGCCAGCGAGGCAGAAGTGACTGCAGCAGCAAATCGCGTACTTTCTGTTTGACTAGTGTGAAAGCATAGAGAAGAGCCCTCAATGTGAGGGCTCTTTTGTTTAGTGGTTATGCGGCGGTTAAGTGCGTCGTTAAGTATGGTTGCCAAGCATGTTGATAAAGCGCTTTAGATTGGCTGCGCATCGATTTGATTTGTGCGACCTCAAACTCGCTAAACTCGCGGCGCTCTGATGCAGCTTTACGTTCAATTTTCTGAATTTTCTCATAGAGGTCATGCTCTGGGCCGCTTTTAACGTCGGCAATGGCTTTTAAGTGAACTTGTACCTCAGCAACCAGCTTTGTTTTAGGTAGTTGAACGAGTAAGTTCAAATCACGGTAGCCAGAAGCCCCCGGAGTCTTAAAACGATTTTTCACTTTTACGATTGTAGTTTCTCGATTCAGCACTTCATAGGCAGACATCAGGCTTTCAATGTCGTCCGCAACGATCGTTGCGCGGGCTAAATCGGTAATGCGCTCAGTTTGGCCGTCTAGCTCATAGGCGATCTTTTCTTTTGCACGTTCAGCAGATTTTACGCCAGCAAAGTACGCTTCTGTCGATGTAAGTAACGCTGTGCTTTTACAGATAGTTTCAAGTTCGGCTTGAGCTTGGTGAGCTTTGCTATAAAGGATATCGAAGTCGGAGTATGGCTGAAGTGGCGTAGAAGAAATCGGTTTAATACCGTAAAGGCCACTTAGATTATGTTTAAATGCTTGAGAGCAGACTTCGTTTTGATTCGCTGGACGGTTTTCCTCACTGCCAGGCGCTGGTGGTACAGCAGCAAAAGCAGGCGCTCGGCTGAGCATTAAAAGCATCAGGGCCGTCGTACGTAGGAATAGGCTCATTCACTCTCCTTAGAGTCGTCGCTTAGGAAAAAAGGTGTCGAAAAAGGTTTCAATCACTAAGCTTTACGATTCTACATTTCATATCTTGGGGCTAACGTCAGGATTCCAATAGCGATTTTTGCTTCTCTATCCAATCTTTGAGCTAAGTCCCATTTCTTTGGAGTGACCAACTCGCGTTTAGTTCACCACTAAGATGTAAGCAATTATAAAGCGCGCACCTGAACCTAATCTGAACGGAAATTTAAGAATCAGATTGTCAACTTAGGTGGCTTTCCGATAGGCTAGGCGCAAGTTAAGTCAGTGATAGAGAATAGCAATGAAAGATCCTGAATTTTGGCACTCTAAATGGGCCGCGAATCAAATCGGTTTTCACTTAGAGGATGTGAACCCACTGCTCATTGAGTATTGGAAGCACACCAATCCAACTCACGATGCGAAAGTGTTTGTTCCTTTGTGTGGTAAGTCGGAAGATTTAGTTTGGCTAGCGACCAAGCACGAGGATGTTCAAGGTGTTGAGCTAAGTAATATTGCTGTACGCGCTTTTTTTGCTGAACACTTCTATACACCAATGGTGATGCCTGTTAATGGTCAGCATGAGCTGTTCCAGTTTGATGAGCTCTCGATCTATGTGGGAGATTTCTTTACCGCGCCAATTCAGCCTGTCGATATTGTATATGATCGCGCTTCTCTTGTAGCACTACCGAAGGAGATGCGTGGTGAGTACGCTGAGCGTATTAAATCGCTGTTAAACTCAGGTGGCAGAATGTTGTTGGTTACGCTTGAGTATGATCAATCGCTGATGGCTGGCCCTCCATTCTCTGTTCCAGAGCAAGAAGTAAGAAGCTTGTATAAAGGCTACAAAATTACAGAGTTACATCGTAATGATGAGGCGGACATGCCGCCGAAACTTTCAAAAATTGAAGGGGCTCGAATGACCGAAGTGGTTTATTTGATAGAGTCTTAAATGAAAAGAGCGTTTGGGAAACCAAACGCTCTTTTCGATAGCGATTAGTAAATCACTTTTACTTGTGCCGCACTGGTAACGGCGTCTTCGATTGCTTGCTCAATGGATTCACGACGAGTAATTACGACACCTAAGCGGCGGCGTCCATCGATGTCTGGTTTACCAAACAGTCGAATTTGGGTTTGAGGTGTTGCAAGCGCTTGCTCTAGACCGTCGAAACGAATGTCTTGTGACGTGCCTTGACCAAGGATAACTGCAGAAGCGGCTGGGCCAAATTGTGTAATGCCAGCAATTGGCATTCCTGTAAACGCACGTACGTGGAGCGCGAATTCAGAGCTGTCTTGCGACATTAATGTCACTAGCCCAGTATCATGCGGACGAGGAGATACTTCATTGAATATCACTGTGTCCCCTTTAATGAAAAGTTCCACACCAAAAATGCCGTATCCGCCCAGTGCATTGACCACTTTTCCTGCTGCGTCTTGAGCTGCGGCCAATGCGGCGTCTGACATGACTTGTGGTTGCCAAGACTCGCGATAATCTCCATCTTCTTGGCGATGGCCAATCGGAGCACAGAAGTGTACACCGTCAACTGCGCGTACAGTCAGCAGCGTAATTTCATAATCAAAATCAATAAAGCCTTCGACGATTACGCGTCCAGCCCCCGTGCGACCACCTTCTTGAGCGTAATCCCAAGCTTGTTGAACATCATCTACTGACTTAATAACACTTTGTCCTTTACCTGATGAGCTCATTACTGGTTTACAAACACAAGGGATGCCAACCGCTTCGATAGCTGCGGTGAAATCTGCATAGTTGTCGGCAAAGCGATAAGGGGAGGTTGTAAGCTCTAGCTCTTCTGCAGCTAGGCGACGAATACCTTCGCGGTTCATTGTCAGTTTAGTTGCATTAGCAGTAGGTACCACATTTAGGCCTTTTGCCTCTAGCTCGACAAGTTTGTCTGTGGCAATGGCTTCAATTTCGGGTACAACGAAGTCAGGTTGTTCTTTGTTAATGATGGCTTCTAACGCATCACCGTCAAGCATATCTAGCGTGTAGCTACGATGAGCAACTTGCATGGCTGGGGCGTTTTCGTAGCGGTCACATGCAATCACCTCCAGTCCGAGGCGCTGGCACTCTATAGCGACTTCCTTACCTAGCTCTCCAGATCCAAGTAACAGGACGCGCGTTGCGTTTTGACGTGTAGCAGAACCAAACATAGATAACCCTTTTTAAATAGAGGACAATGAATTTGAAGGGAATCATACGGATTAATTTACGAAAAGCAAACGTTTGCGTCATGTTGAGAGCTAATAGTGGGGATATGTACTGTAAACCAGTTTGAAAAATTGATGTAATATTATGATTTACAACTAATTATTCTAAGAAAATATTGATAATTTTAATGTTATCTCGAATCCTGACAAGGAAATAGTAGCGATAGCGATTATAATCATATCAATATAGAAATCGTGTATTTCATAAGTCACAGCGGCATCAAACTTCACATTGGCCACCTTGTCCTCGTTACTTTACAAGTTGATGAGTAAACATGTGAGGTTGAAGTTGATGTCAAAAATAAGAAGAACAGATGCAGTACGATCCAAAACAATCCATTAAGATTCCGATTGATACGCTGACGATTGGCATGTTTGTTACCGCCATTGAAGACAGTAAACGCGTAAATCTTGCTAACGCAGGCCGAGTCTCAACGCAGCAAGCGATCAGCCAGTTAGTCAAAAGTGGCGTTAAGTTCGCGTGGGTGGATCAAAGTCTGTCAACCAAAGGCAGTGTGTTTAAACCAGTCAACGACAAAGTTGTAGACGAGCCTCAAACAACCGAGTCGACTCCTATCAAACGTAAGAAAATGAGTCGCTTTTCCCAGCAAAAGAGAGCTTCCAAAATTATCAAAGAAGCGAAGGGGCTTGCTCAAAAAATCCTCAACCAAACTTTTGAAGGCAAATCGATTCATGTTGATGAGCTCGATGGTTGGGCCGACGATCTGATTGAATCTGTTTTGATTGATTCGGACGCCTTGCATTGTGTTTCCGCTCTCCGTAGCAAAGATGAGTATTTGTTGGAACACTCGGTAAACGTCGCGACATTATTGGTTTCTTTTGGCAAGCACCTAGACTTGCCAAAAGAAACGCTAAAACAGATGGCTATCGGCGGTATCATTCATGATGTCGGTAAGATAAAAGTGGATGATAAAGTACTTCACAAGCCAGCGCGTTTGACCCCTGATGAATTTGAACACATGAAGCTTCACCAAGTGTATGCTGGTGAGATCATTAACACTGTGACCGGTTTAAGCGACATTGCGCGAGATGTGTGTCTTATGCACCATGAAAAACTCGATGGCACTGGGTACCCTAGAGGTCTGAATGCAGAGCAACTCCCCACGCATGGCAGGATGAGCTGTATCGTTGATATATACGATGCCTTAACGGCGGATCGTTGTTACAAAAGGGGGATGAGCTCTGCTGAAGCGTTTAAGATTCTTTTGAGTTTGACGCCATTTCACTTGGATAGAGAGTTGGTTTATAAGTTTATCAATTGTATTGGTGTTTATCCCGTTGGCGCATTGGTAGAACTTAGTGATGGTCGTGTTGGTATTGTATGGACATCAAACACAGCAGAGCCGTTGAAGCCAGAGGTGAAGTGTTTCTACTCACGCAAATACAAGCGGTTCGTTGATGTCACTTATGTTGATGTTAAGCATAGTAAAGTTACCATCGAACGAGCCATTGCTCCAAGCAGCCTAGAAGTTGATCCAACTCCGTTCTTTGATGTTTGAGTGGTAACCGTCGATTAAAAAAGGCGCTCATTGAGCGCCTTTTTCGTGCTATACCGCTAGGTAAGTCACCGGAATATCCGGGTTAATCGCCTCTAATGTTGCTTGAGTGTCAGCAAGGTGACTGATTGTACCCTCTGCCATTTCCGCTAGTGCTGCAGATTCGATATCTTGTAGCGATTTACCATCCAGTAGAAGTTGAATCATGGCAACTTGTAGGGGAGGCAGGCTTGGGTTGAAGGCTGCGTTTTCTGCGTAAGCACCAAGATAAACTTCGCCACTTGTGAGTTTGAGGCTAACACCACTCAGGTTTTTGGTGTAAGGCGCGTGGCTACGGTTCAAAGCACCGACGGCTTTTAGCACCATCTCGTCATCTTCTTGAGCCTTTTTGCCGTGGTCGACTTTCGCCATTAGTCCTGATTCAATGCCAAGATCTGAAGGACCGAAGGATTCCGGCAAGTATTCTTGCAAGGTTTTTTCATCACGCTGCGGTAGCTGTACAACTAGCTTATCGGCCGTGGTCAACTCGTTCATAAACTGGCGGCAATGACCGCAAGGACTAAAGTTGATCGTAATATCTGAAATACCTTCTTCACCTTTCATCCAAGCGTGGCTAATTGCTGACTGTTCCGCGTGTACCGTTTGGCCAAGTTGAGCGCCGAGAATCTCGACATTCGCGCCAAAATATAAGCGACCAGATAAACCACGAACTATGGCACCTACATAGAAATTCGAGATAGGAGCGTAAGAGTACGCCGCAGCAAAAGGAAGTAATGCAACGCGGAGTTCGTCGTCTTCTAGCCCTGATAAAGAAAGCAGTTCTGAAAATTGCTGCGGGGAAAGAGTCGCGTCAAAATTGTCTGCAAACAGAATAGGCGATAGGTACTCTGCAATTTGGCTTGGCGCTTCTGATAGCGCTTTTTCAATGCGGCTTCTCATGGTGAATCCTTGTTTGTACGTTAATTGATATCTCAGTACGGTCGTAATTCGAGTACAGACGTACCTGGATACTGGTATTTCATTTTATGCAAAGATCCAAATAATGCTGCGGGATAGATCACACAAATAATTGTAACGAACTCATATATTGCATAATTAGAGTGAGGTCACACATGTTATCGATTACATAGTGACAAGAGGTGATATGTGTCGAGCTGCAATTGAACAGCTCGACAACTTGTATCATAAACGAGTTATGCGGATAGCCAGAGCGCGAATGCGAAGAATGAAGGCGCCAGTATCGAAGTAATTACACCGCAAACAACCAATGCAAGGGAACTAAAAGCCGCGTCTTGCGCATCTTTCTCAGCACAGGTTGCAGTGCCCAAGGCATGGGAGACGGTCCCCATAGTTAACCCCTTTGCTATGGGGTGGGTAATGTTAAGCAGGTTATAGATTGGGTAGGCCATAATGGCACCAAATAACCCCACAATTAAGACTAGGATCGCGGCAATAGCGGGCTCACCTCCTAGGTGGCTAGAGACTTCCATCGCGATTGGAGTTGTGACTGATTTACCCAGTAAACTAGCGATGAGCGCGATATCCGCTTTCATATAAACGGCAATCATACTCGCTGTTAGCATCGACATCACACTTCCTACGCCACAGGCCAGCATGATGATTCGCCAGTTTGCGCGGATTTGAGGTAACTGTTCGTAGAGCGGATAAGCGAGGGCGACCACTGCGGGTTGAAGTAGATAGTTTATCCATTGGTTGTCAGCGTAGTAAGCCTCGAAGGGAACCTTGAGGTACGTCAGCAGCGGAATCAGCACAGCTAGACTGATCAACAGTGGATTCATGAATGGGCTTTTAACCTTCTGGCATAACCAACGTGCAGCAAAAAAGACAACAATGGTAACGAGCAACCACATTATTTATGTCCTCCTTTCAGCATTCGGTCAAGCATGAGGCCGAGTAGGACAAGCACAATAAATGTGCCGCCCACAGCGCTTGCTAGAATGGGTAGAGCATTGGCAATCAGCATATCAAAGTGTTCCATTAATCCGACACTAATGGGCACAAATAGCAACACCATGTAGCGAATGAATAGACTGGCACTAGGGCGGACCCAATCTACTGAGACAAGACCACTTGCCAATAGACCAAATAGAATCAGCATGCCTATGATGCTGCCAGGAATGGATATATCAAGAAGATGTTGAATGTTGATGCCTGCTATGAGGCAGAGGAAAATCAGCCCCATAGACACAACATATTTCAGCACTGTTTTTGCCATAAGTTGTTATCGTCCGAAATTATGATGCGCTGCAAAAACGCAACGTAAAATACCAACATGGAGAAACCCGATGTTGGTTAGATGTCAGCGCCCCATTACTAGTGATTATTGTGTATGTTACTGAGGCGTCTGTTAGGGTGCAGGCGTTTCGGTATCTAAGATACTAGCTTTTGAACGTATTGATAAATGGATTTTAAGATAGCTAGCTTATTTTCATCACTTTCATGTTCGTGAACTAAGTTTTCCAAATTGAGCATGTAGTCTTCAATTCGACTTTCGAAGTAGTCGCGACAATGGTTAGCCCAACGTTGCTGTTCCGATTCATCCAGAGTCCACGGGAAGTGACGTGCACGGTAGCGAAATAACAAAGGAGCAATACGTTCGTCATTGAAAGAAATGTCCAGTGCAGCCAGGTTATTTGGATCTGTTTGGCGAATAATATCCATTGATGCTTTATCGGCTGGAGAGAAGAAGCCATCATAGAGCATGCTATCGACGTCATTATCTTTGGCATACTCTTTTTCAATACTATACAAGCCAATCAGCTTTTCGCGAACTTCAGGGTTTTGGCGAAGAAGCGCCAAATTCTGCAAGCATTGGTCTCGGTCAATACCGATATTTGCAGCATTTTCCGCCGTGAGTGTTTTTGCAGGTGCCAAAATTGGACATTTATTTAAATGAACCAATTTTACGGGAACTGGCAGTTCTCCCTCGGCCAGCTCTGAGTGCTTGGTATAAAGGCGCTCATTCAGTTGTTCCACATCAAGATCAAGCAGCGGTTTTGGATCTTTTGCCAAGTCGACCATGATGACTGCGTTTTGATTGGTTGGATGCCATGCAACTGGGACCATCCAGCTTGTGTAGTTACAGTCGCGCCCTAACATGCCAGAAACGTGCATGAGCGGCGTCATGTTCACAATATCGATAAGGTCATTAAGTTTGCGCTTATGACGCATACTTAGAAAGTAGTCGAACAGCTTAGGTTGCGCGGCTTTGATTTTTTTTGCCATTTCGATCGTGGCGATAACATCAGCCATCGCATCGTGGGCATTTTCGTGTTCAATGCCATTTTCTTTTGAGAGGTGCTCAAGCTTAAAGCTAATAAAGCCTTCGTCATTTTCTGGCCATTCGATGCCTTCAGGACGAAGGGCATAGCAGGCTCGCATTACGTCGAGTAGGTCCCAACGAGAGTTGCCGTTTTGCCAGCTCCATGCGTATGGATCGATAAAGTTTCTGTAACAGGTATAGCGCGTTACCTCATCATCAAATCGAATACTGTTGTAGCCAAGGTTAATGGTGTTAGGAGTAGCAAGTTGCTCGTGTATCTTGGCGATGAATTCTGGCTCGCTCAGACCTTTGCTCATAGCAGTCTGTGGGGTTATACCCGTAATCAGCGCTGCTTCAGGAGCTGGTAGGTAATCTGCTGGCGGTTGGCAATAGATAACAAGTGGGTCACCAATAATGTTGAAATCCATATCGGTGCGCACACCAGCAAACTGACATGGTCGGTCCTTAGCAGGGCTGGTTCCCCACGTTTCATAGTCGAAGAAGAAAAACGTAGGTTGATGCTCTTGTTGCATTATCTAATTACCAAATGGTTGAAATTCACCTGAGTATTAGACCATTGCCACGCGAGCAAGGCAACGTTATCAACGAAATCAGAGCGGTAGTGCTTGAGGATTAATCAAAGATCCAAAAGGGCGCGTAACCCGCCCTCAATTCGTAGTTAGTGTTTAGCAAGATCGTCCATCACCATGGCGTTATGTTGCTCGTGAATGGTGTTTACGCGAATGCGTTTTTCTGGCTCCAGTTTTTCGTACTCAGTAAGGTAGATATCACTGTGAATATGCTCGGCGATCATTTTTACCATTAGTCGGTTATTTGCATATAACCCAAGGGTTTCTTCACGATGCGAGAACATCAGTGCCAGCTTCATATCCGCAACACACATAAATCGGTGCGAAGGGTAGTCGACTTCGTCGTGGTGAGAGCGAGAGTACATCTCAATTTTCTCATGGGGGCTAGCCATCTTATTGAATGAGAAGACAATCACGCGAACGCCCCTATCGATGGCATCACAAAGTTCCTGACCAAACAGGTTCAAGTTAAAGTCGGTGTTGAGGTAAATTTCCAAGTTGGCTTGGTTGATGACTTCTTTCGCTTTTTGCAGCACATTCTCGTAACCGGTCACGTTATAGACAAACTGCTTCTCTTCTTGCAGCATCATCTTGGAGAGTTCGGTCTTTAGAATATTGATATTCTCGACGGTTTTCTTTTCAATCTGGCTAAATATTAGCTCAGGTGACTTGGCTTCATACTCTTTGGTGTCACCATCAGAAAGGAAAATGTAACCGTTGGCATAGAGGTTATCGATGGATGAGTAAACTGATGAGCGAGACAAAGCAATGTCTTTGGCTATTTTGTAGCCGCTCGCACGTCCATTTTTGAGTAGGTTGATGTACACGAGAGCATCGGTTTTTGAAAAGCCGAAATCCATCAGTTTAGTCACTAGCTCTGACACAGGTTGTCCTCTGAAACTATTCAATGTTTTTACCTACTTAGATTATCATCGTCATCACGCCGAGAGAAAACGATTGTTGTTATTTTTTTCTGAGATGAGCGCCGCACCTAATGCAAACGTGAATTCATTGCTCTGTTGAACAATTGATTTGGGAATTAGAGGCAGGTCGATATATCGGCTAAGTGCCATAACCAAATCATCAGCAATGTGTGAACAAGACACAACCTCCCCAGAAAGGACAAGGTAATTAGGTGTTAACTGAGTGAGGGGCTCAACCAAGCTGCGAGCTAATTGATCGATAAAGGTTCGATACACCCTAGCATCCACTGAGTTGCCCCGTGTTACGCCCGCGAAGATAATTGATAAAGGCTTATCTTTTAGAACAATTTGGTGATACTGCCTCTCGATACCTGAAATCGACAGGTATTGCTCAATACACTGCTCTTGACCGCAGCGACACACTGGCGTTAGACCATCCACTATCCAATCAAAATCTGGTAACGGCTTGTGAGCCCAATTTTCACATACTTGAGAAGAAACCATTAAGCCTTGTTCAAATAGGGTTAAGCCACAACTATCGGCTAGCGATACGCTGAGAACGCGAGATTGAGTGGTCGGCAGGTGAACAGCCGCAGAATGCGAGTAGCTTACGACTTGGCAGTCAACATTAAAGGCCTGGCTTAGTGCATCCCCCAATTGAGTAGGGTTTGGGACAGATTGTTGCTCGCTGGACCAGAAGTACTCAGAGCAGCTCAGAGTCATCGCTTTGAGCTCTCCAAAGCGGATGCGGCTTTTCTCTACGATTAGTGTCAGTTCACGCAGTAACGAATCTGTTGTTCGAGGAAAACTTTCGTAAGCCCGAAGGAGCTCTTGTCCTAGCGAATCACTGGTGTAGGCATGAATTGAATGGGAATCTAACGAGATTCCCATATGGATTGCTCTATCCATTAGCTGTCTACTTGTTCCATTATGTAGCCGAAGCTTGCGAGAGCGTAAGATTTGCCTGCGAACAATATCTGCTTGTCTTGTGCACTATTGTTGATGATAAAGCGCCAGTTGCCCCTTTGATAACCAACACAATCACTATCATCGATATCAAGCCAATCGATATAAGGTTGATTGAATTCTGGGTTTGCTTTACGCAATTTGATCAAGTCTTGGATGAAGTTCTTAAATTCAAGATCTTGCTCTGACTCGTCCCAGATCATGCATTTACGGTTATCTTCACTTCCCATACCTCGATTACCATCAATGCCTATCTCTCCACCGTAGTAGATACAAGGTGCGCCAACTTGCGTGAACATAAACAAGTACGCGAGTTTAGCCTTGCGTTTGTCACCGCCACACAGAGACATGATTCGGGTAGTGTCATGACTGTCGAGTAGGTTGAACATCGCTTCATTAACGTTGCGAGGGTAAGCCATGTAGGATGTCGTTACGGCGTCTTTAAATTCGTGTTTGTTAAGACTTGATAGTGCGAAAAAGTCTGTGATTGCTTGCGTCAGTGGGTAGTTCATCAATGAATCATATTGATCGCCGCGCAGCCAAGGCATCCCTTCGTGCCAAATTTCACCGAGGATGTAGCAGTCTGGATTGGCTTGTTTTACTACCTTGCGAAAGTCTCGCCAGAAGCTGTGATCGACTTCGTTGGCAACGTCTAAGCGCCATCCATCAATACCAAATTCTTCAACCCAATGCTTGGCAACATCAAGTAGATAGGCGCGGCATGCTTCATTTTCTGTGTTGAGTTTTGGCATCTCAGCAACGTTGGCGAACGTTTCGTAGTTCAGGTTCCAAAAGTCCCATTCCTCTCTTGGCGTGTCTGGGTAAACAGGGAACTGGTTGATCCAAAACCAATCTGCATATTGAGAGTCTTTACCTTTCTCAACCACATCAAGCCATAGCGGTGATTGATCGCCAATATGATTAAATACCGCATCAAGCATCACTTTCATACCGCGTTTATGAGCTTCGCTAACCAATGCTTTAAACGCTTCGTTGCCACCAAAATGAGGATCAACGTTGTAGTAGTCCACCGTGTCATATTTGTGGTTGGCATTGGCGGTAAAAATAGGGCAAAGGTAGAGTCCGTTCACGCCTAGGTCTTGGAGATAATCGAGCTTATCGATAACGCCCCATAAATCGCCGCCCATAAAACTGTCGCTGGTGGGTTGGCTGCCCCATGGTAATACGTTGCTCGGCGAAATCTCTGGGCGTCCATTGGCGAAACGTTCAGGGAAAATCTGGTACCAAATCGTCTCTTTAACCCACTTAGGTGTGGTTAATACATCGCGAGGGTTAATAAACGGAAAGCAGAAAAAGTTGCTTAAGTTACTCAGTTCCACTTCTGCTTGAGCATCCTGAGCGATGTCGACGATGCGCTTTTCACCAAACAACAGCTTTTCACCATCTTTTCCATAAAGGATAAATCCATAACGAGTACGCTTTTTCGGCGGGGTAAATTCTGCAAACCAGTGGTCATGGTGTTCTGATTGGCCTTCGCACCCCATCTCGACTTCGTTGCCACCAACCCAACCGTGGGCATCACTGCCACCGAGGTTGCCGCCATCTAAGCCGCCTTCTGCCCAGTGATAAGGGTCTCCAATCCAAAGGGCGACTTTTTCGATTTCACCTTTGGCGCTGCGTAAGCGGATATGCAGCGTGTCATTGTCGTAGGCGTAACTGTCCGCACTCTTTGCCGAGTGTGAAAGGGAGCTTCTTGTAATCATGTGTGTATCCTGACGTTATTATTCTTTTACTGCGCCACTGACTAAGCCTGTGGTGATGTGTTTTTGAGTGACCACAAACAGCAGCGTGATTGGAACCGCGACTAAAAGAGAGCCGGCGGCAAACAGAGTGAAGTTCTCTGCGGAGTTAGAAGAGATCCAACTAAAGATGCCAATAGCTAAGGTCATTTTCTCTTCGCTGCGCAGGATGAGCGTTGGCAAAATGAAGTCCATCCACGGGCCTGTAAATGACACAAGGGCGACGAAAACCAGAATCGGTTTAGCGAGTGGCAAAATGATCTCAAGGAAAATGGTCATGTGACCGGCACCATCAATTTTTGCTGCTTCATCGAGCGAGGTTGGAATCGCATCAAAGTAGCCTTTGACCAACCAAACCATGAAGGGAAGTGACCCCGTTACATAGACGAACAACAAGCCAGCGTAGGTGTCGATAAGGTTCATCTTCGACAGCAAAATGTAGATTGCCGTCATGGATAAGAACGCTGGGAACATCTGCAGAACAAGAATGCTCATCATAATGTTGCGTTTGCCTTTAAAACGGTATCGTGAAAAGACAAAAGCAGACAGGGTCACCACAACCAGTGAGATCAACATATTCGCAGTTGCTAACAGAAAGGTGTTTTTGTACCAATCAAAGTAAGGCGTATCGTTGAATAGCGCTCGGTAATGGTCCAACGTGAACTCAATTTCCGTAAAAGATGAGCTGAACAAGTTAGTGCCGACTTTGAAAGAGGCCAAGATCGTCCAAAGCACAGGGCCGAGCACCAATAGCGCATTTGCTGTGAGAAACAGATAGACGATCGCGGTGCCGATTTTTCCGATAAATTTGTCCATGTTACATACCTACGTCGTCTTTAAAGGATTTCATGCGTCGGAACTGCCAAATTGCGATGCCAGACAAGAACAAGAAAATGATGATCGAGATAACAGAGGCAATTTGATACTGCTGGAAGTCGAGCGTGAGCTTGTAGATCCAAGTAATCAGGATGTCTGTGTGACCCGCAAATCGATACTCAGGGTTAATTGGTCCGCCTTCAGTTAGAAGGAAAATGGCGCCAAAGTTGTTGAAGTTATGGGCAAACGTCATCACCAAAGATGGCGCAACTTGGTGTAACACCATTGGTAAGGTGATTTCCCAAAACTGTTGGAACTTACTGGCACCGTCCACTTCACTCGCTTCGTACAGATCGGAAGGAATATTGGTCAATGCACCGGCAATCAACAACATGAAGTAAGGTGCGCCGACCCAAACACTGACAGCGATAACCGTAATTTTTGCCG
Organism: Vibrio sp.; assembly: GCF_984391705.1. Classification (NCBI taxonomy): domain Bacteria; kingdom Pseudomonadati; phylum Pseudomonadota; class Gammaproteobacteria; order Vibrionales; family Vibrionaceae; genus Vibrio; species Vibrio sp. The sequence continues at coordinate 34,170 of NZ_CFHWOM010000036.1, forward strand.
TGAATGGATCAGAGAGAAACGCAACAGAATCAAAGCCCCAAGCGTTTAACGTCGCGTTAACCGGCCCGACACCATTGAGCAGTAAACGGAACATCAGCAAGGTAACGAAAGCGGGAATGGCATAAGGCAAAATGAAGATAAAGCGCCACGCTTTTTTCGCCTTGATGTCTTTCTTTTGCAGCGCCAGAGCAAGCAGAAAACCGAATCCGCAGGTGCACACTGTGGCAAAGAACGCCCATATTACTGTCCAAGAAGCCACGCCAAAGAAAGTACTGGACCAGATTTTTAGCTCAAACAGCGCAATAAAGTTTTTAAATCCAACCCAATCTACTAGGTTACGCGGCGGGATATGGTGCGGCGCCGAATAGTTGGTAAACGAGACCAAAACGGTGATGACGATTGGCAAAATGATGAACGCGATGCTGGCCAAAAAGGCTGGCGACAGCATGATAAAGGCGAATTTCTCGTCGTAGATCTGCTTGAATTGCTCTGAGAGTGACGCATGGCTCGGCGTTACACTTAGCGCATCCTTCACGTTAATGGCGTAGACACACAAGAACAGAAAGCAGTAAATCAGCGCGATCACCCCTTCAACCAGCATAAAGATAGAGTTGTCGCCGGGGATGATGTCAAAGCCATTACGCACTTGAGCCACATCGCCGAGTGTCACCAATCCTTTTAGTGCGATAGTGATGTCGACGAGAAACAACAAGGTGACGATTTGCAAGGCTAGGAACGCAGCCCCTTTGACCCAATGGCCAAAGCGTAGCTGAGTCGCGCCCATAATCAGGAGCGAAGCGGGCACCTTAGGTGCCGGCTGAGTTTGTGATAACAACATCGATCTCTCTACTCTTGTAATTCAATCTGTTCTGCGATGATTGAGCGAGCACGGTCAAGAACCTCTTTCGGTGACTTGTCATTGACCCACATTGCCGTAATGGCACTCGCCATTGGTGACCAAATAAAGCCCATTTCAGGGATGGATGGCATCGCATCGGAATAGAAACCTTGAGTGATGATGGCGTATGTTGCTTCGTCTGCATCAACAATGATCTCTTCCATCACCGATTGGACTGGTGGAATGGCCTTGGTCATCTCAAAGCGTTTTTTCAGCATCTTGTCGCTCGACAGATAATCTGCGAAAAGCTGCGCGGCTCTTGGATATTCCGTGTAAGAAGAGACAACGGCTAGGCGCACGGTTGAAAACGTTCTAGGCTGCTGACCTTCAAGTTTTGGTAGAGGTACAACGCCGTAATTCACTCCTGAATCTTGGTAGCCTTTGATGGCCCAAGGACCATCTATGATTGCCGCGACTTTACCTTCGCTAAACAAACCACGACGCACCTGTGCATTTCTCATGTCGATTGGGTTGGAGTTGTTTGCAGCGCGCAGCTTCTTCATCGCCTCTAAGCCTTGCTGCGCTTTCTCTGAGTTGATACCGATGTCTTTTGCGTCGGTGCCGTGATTACCAAACTCATACGCGCCGTACAATGTGACAAACGAGCGCGACTCGTAATAGTTCTGAATGTCCCACAGCAGCGCGTACTTGTGAGATTTTTTATCGTTGAAAGTTTTCGAAAACTCAATGAGCTCTTCAAATGTGTTGGGTGCTTTTGGCAGTAAGTCCTTGTTATAGAAGAGTGCCGTGGTGGCGAAACTCACCGGGAAACCATAGCTCTTACCTTCTGACTTAGAGGCGTCGATGGCATTTTGCATAAAGGTTTCATTGATGCGCGGTGCGGACACCAAGTTTTCCATCGCGCCACCAGCGACAACCAGTCTGCCCAGCAGGTCATGTTCGATTTCGGCAACGTCCGCGACGCGAGCTGAGCCGCCATCTTGGATCAGTCTTGAGGCTGCATCGATAGGAGCAAGGCCACGGAAAGAAAACTCAACATCGTAGTTGAAGTCTTGGTTAAACGCTTTAGCCGCGTACTCCATGTAGTCGACGGTTGTCGAATCCGTCCAGATCAACAGCTCTGCGTTGTCTTCTGGGGAGATGGCTTGTGCATTGACCGTTGCCGCGACCAAAAGAGATCCAATCAGTCCTGCTGTAATTAGGTTTTTTTTCATACCCACACCGCTCATTAGGTTAGTAGTCCATAAGATACTACTAGGTTAAAATGCCGTCGTAATAAGTCAATATAATAAACATGGAAATGGTATCTATATGTGATATTTATCACTAATATCGGTCGGTGTTATGGGGTTGCTTGCTGTTATATGAAACCAGGTTGAATAAGGGGTCAACGTATATTTCACTTGTTAATTTTGGCTTATGCCTATGAAAAACAGGGTTTTTGTGACCAAATTCAAAAATATCATTATTGATGGTGATGCAAGTCTCATTTGTAGAATCAATAGGAGGAAATCTAAAAATATTTCCAGAACAATAATTAGGCGTTCAACGTGAACTACTAAAATTCATGGCCAGAATTTTTCTAATATCCACTGCCTGGAACAATTAAGGAAATACCGTGAAACGAACAACATTGTCTGTACTCATTGCTAACACACTGCTTTTAAGTACGACCGCATTTGCTGCTAATGACCGAGGCTTTGCCCCTGAAGATACTTTTTTTGATGA
>NZ_CFHWOM010000036.1:36856-42229 GCF_984391705.1 Vibrio sp.
GAGAAAGTGGTTGAGCAAAATACTCTGTTTGTTCAAGCTCTTTACCGATTCTAAATCCTTCAAACAATAATGGATAACCTGTAATGATTAAAGTTTCAGAAATTGCCCAACTATTGGGTGGGGAAGTCGTCGGTGACGAGACACTTGAAATCTCTCAGATTCGCCCTGTAAAGAGCGATGTAAAAGGTGGTCTTGCTATTGTCTTCTCAAAATCTGATTTCAAAGGGCTTTCTGAAACTTTAGCGGACGTCATTATTGGCCCCAAATCGGTTCTCCAATCAAACGCTAAAGTCAAAATCGTCATTGATAAACTCAGTGCTGAGCGTATCAATCAGGTGATGCGCTTTTACAAAGTACACAAGTACCAACTGTTTGATCAAGGCAATACGTCAGACATTGAAGGTGTGTACATTGGTAAGCATTGTCAGATTGGCGAAGGCTGCCATTTTATGCCCGGTGTCAAAATCATGAATGGCGTAACGATTGGCAATAACGTTGCCATTCATGCCAACACGGTGATCAAAGAGGGGACGATTATCGGTGACAATGTCACGATTGATTCAAACAACTCGATTGGTAACTACAGTTTCGAATATATGGCCGGCACGCGCACACGTTATGAACGCGTGGAAAGTGTGGGGCGGGTGATTATCGAAGATGATGTTGAGATCGGTTGTAACAACACAATCGACAGAGGCACCTTGGGTGACACCGTGATTGGTCGCGGTACTAAGATCGATAACTTGGTGCAAATCGGTCACGACTGCAAGATTGGTCAGCACTGTCTGCTGGTATCGCAAACGGGATTTGCTGGGCACACCGTATTAGAAGATCACGTTATCGTTCACGGTCAAGCAGGTACAGCAGGCCATCTGACCATAGGCAAGAACTCAGTTGTGAAAGCAAAATCGGGTGTTAGTCACTCCTTTCCGGCCAACAGCGATATCTTTGGCTATCCCGCTAAGAATGCCCGCGAGTATTACAAAAATCTCGCGGTACTAAACAAACTCACCAAAGAAAACAAAAACAAACCGACCGAGACAAAAGGCTGGCTTGCGCGCTTGTTTGGACGCTAGCAGCATAAATCTTTGAACGAATTAACTCATCATAATAACAAGGAATTGAAACATGAAACGTACGCTACTGGTTACGGCATTACTCTCAAGCGCGCTGATGGGCTGTGCATCTACATCTGATGATGCAAGTTCACAAGCGACGCTGGCGACAGGCCCTTTTGCTGATTGTAACTTGGCCAGCGTTGAAGAACGCGGTCCAATTCGACCTTCACTGTTTGTGGTTGGCACTTTCCCAGATGGCCAATGGCTACACACGGAAAATCGCCAAATGTCTTACAAAGGCAATGGCATTTATCAGGTCGTGAGCGCTGAAAAAGCGGGCAATGTTAGCCTACAGTTTGCAACCATGAGCTGGACACCACAATTTACCGCTGCCGGAATGGAAATGCAGGTTGGGTATGAGAAAGTGCTTAAGCGCGGCGGGTTTGCCAAGAACACGGTCGTTAAGCTGCCAGAAGACGGTAACTACTTATGGTCTATTGAAATCGGCGAAGATAAAAAACCAGTCCGTGCACTAGTGAAAGCTTGTCAGTGATTTAAATAGCACTTCGTTATTTTGGAGTGCTGTTTGATTAGCCGAGCGATTTTAGTTCGGTTAACCAAACAGTTTTAACCAGTTGAAAGTCCATATTCGGAGTATGAGATGGCAACAGTAAGCCTACGTAAAGTAGAAAAAGAATATGACAATGGCTTTAAAGCCGTACACGGCGTCGATCTCGACATTCACGAAGGCGAATTTATGGTCTTTGTTGGACCATCGGGCTGCGCCAAGTCAACCACATTGCGAATGATTGCAGGCTTAGAGGCGATCACGGGGGGAGAAATTAAAATTGGCGGCCGAGTCGTCAATGATCTGCCACCGAAAGATCGCGGCATCGCCATGGTGTTCCAAAACTACGCGCTTTACCCGCACAAGACGGTGTTTGATAACATGGCGTTTGGTCTAAAGATGCAAAAGCGACCAAAAGAAGAAATCAAACAACGCGTAGAGGAAGCGGCTGAAAAGCTAGAAATTACCGATCTTCTATATCGTAAGCCAAAAGAGATGTCTGGTGGACAAAGGCAGCGTGTCGCCGTAGGACGCGCCATCGTACGTAAGCCAGACGTGTTTCTGTTTGATGAACCGTTGTCCAACCTAGACGCGAAGCTGCGAGTCTCGATGAGAGTGAAGATCGCTCAGTTGCATCAATCGCTCAAGGAAGAGGGCAACCCTGCGACCATGATCTACGTAACACACGATCAAACTGAGGCACTGACTCTCGGTGACCGAATCTGCGTGTTAAACAAAGGTGAGATCATGCAGGTGGATACGCCAGCGAACTTATACAACTATCCAGCTAATAAGTTTGTGGCAGGGTTTATTGGCTCTCCTGCGATGAATTTGGTGAAAACCACGCTACGCCAAATTGGTGAAGATGTGTACGTGGAGCTTGCGCCAGAAGCCAGAATCATCATCCCCAAAGAAAAGCAGCAAAAACTAGTCAACCATATCGACAAGCCCGTTTGGCTAGGTATTCGCCCTGAGCATATTTCGTTAGCTCAAGATGATGAGTCCATTAACGTCCATGCTGGGGAGCTAACGGTGGTTGAAAACCTAGGCAATGAACGATACCTCTACTTTAAACTGGGTGAGAATGAAATTGTCTCGCGCGTTAACAATCAAGAGATCACCACATCGGACATTGGTAAATCTATTCGTTTCAACTTCGACTCAGGTTTCTGTCATATTTTTGATGGTGAAGCCGAACAAAACCTAACCCTATAAGAGACAGCCACCTTAACCAAGGTGGCTTTTTTAAAAATGAAAACAGTCATTTCGCTCTGCGGAAAGGACTCTTGCGCCCTGAATTCAGGGATAACAATAACGTGAAGTAGGAAAATAAAAATGAAACACAAGCTCGTGCTGCTGTCGACATTGCTTGCCTCACTGCCTGCCATGGCAGATTGGAACCAAGCGTATTTCCGTGGAACGGCCAATGATTGGCAAGCGGAAGCTATGGTGAAAGTTGGGGCCAACCACTGGCAGATTACTAAGAAATTTAACACTGGTGATGGTACCAACCCACCAAGCTTTAAAGTGGATAGGTTCGGCGATTGGTCGGAGAACTACCCACTCAGCAACTACGTGGTTGATCCGAACAAGTCTTACGAAATCAACTTCTATGACGATACCAACACGGTCGTTGTCCATGAGAAGCTGGGCTTCGACATGCGTGACGAAACCATGTACTTCGTCTTTTTGGACCGCTTTGCCGATGGTGACTCATCAAACAACACTGGCAACAACGCCAGCACGTATTCTGCTGATAAGTCAGATTTCAAAAAATACTTTGGTGGTGACATCAAAGGATTACTAGGCAAGTTAGATTACCTAAAAGAGATGGGCATTACTGCTATCTGGATTACGCCACCAGTCAACAACGTAGATCAGCTTAACAAAGATGGTTCTGCAGGCTACCACGGATACTGGGGAAGAGACTTTTTCCAAGTTGATGAACACTTAGGAACCATTGAAGAGTTTCGTGCGCTGAGTACCAAAATGGACGAGTACGGAATGAAGCTAGTCTTAGACTACGCACCAAACCACTCAAATCCGAACGATGAAAACGAATATGGCGCGCTGTACAAAAATGGCGTTTTCCAAACCGACTTTAACAGCGATACAGAAAATTGGTATCACCACAATGGTGGCGTGACTAATTGGGACGACTACTACCAGGTACGAAACCACAATCTATTTAACCTTTCTGATTTCGACCAAAGCAATGAAAAAACTTATCAATATCTTGCAGAGGGCGCTAAGTTTTGGATCGATCTAGGTGTTGATGCCATTCGCATTGACGCGATTAAACACATGGATAAGTCATTTATCCAGCGTTGGACATCAGAGCTGTACAGCTACGCGAAATCAAAGGGCAAACCGGGTTTCTACTTCTTTGGTGAATGGATGGATGCGGGCGCTGGCGCGACGGGTATCAATGGCTTGTCTGTCGATTTTGCCAATACCTCAGGTTCGGCACTGCTTGATTTTGGTTTAAGAAACATCATCGAAGATGCGTTGATTGGCCATCATGGAACGGGCATGTACGCCATCAATAATTACATGAAGTTGCGTGACCAAGAATTTACCTCAAGCGATTGGCAGGTGGTCTTTTTAGATAACCACGATGCGCCGCGTCTATCGACGGTTCTTCGTTCAGATGCGACCAATTTTGGTCCCGGCAAAGATAAGTGGGGCGGTCGTCAGAGCATTCCATTTGCCCAAGATCGTTTAGAGCTCGGCTTGGCACTGATCATGACATCTCGCGGTATTCCTTGTATCTATTACGGCACAGAGCATTATGCAGCGAACTTTACGACGAATGGCTTTGGTCAAGTAGGCAACGATCCGTATAACCGCGAGATGATGCCAAGTTTTGATACGACAACTCCCGCGTTCCAAATCATCAAAAAGCTCAGCAAGTTGCGTAAAGAGAGCTACGCAATTCAGCAGGGCAGTTACATCGAACGTTGGGTCAGCAATGAGGTCTTAGTGTATGAACGTAACGCGGGTGACGATGTTGTTGTCGTGGCGATGAACATCGGTGGCAATACTTCTGTCAACGCGATCAACCTTGGTTTGGCGAACGGCACTTATGACAATGTGATTGGGGGCGACCAAGTCGTGGTAGCGAACGGTAGCGCAACCTTTAATCTTGAACAGAATGAAGTGATCGTGATTCGCAGCAAATAATACGTTTTAGAACGTTTAACTGGCCGGCATATGCCGGCCTTTTTCGTATGTAAAATTTATTTGTGACTTGCGTATGTATATTAAATTTAAATGGTATGAAATTATTTCATGTCTTCCAGTCGTTTATTCCATTTTTCGCTGTTGCATATCCCGCCTAATCTAATTGTGAAAATAGAGCTATTATTCTAATTAAGCGATGGTGATTACATGAAAAATAAAAAAATTGCAGCAGCGGCGCTTGTTTTGGGGAGTGCCTCATTTGTTTCACATGCCGATGACGCAGTGCAAACCACTCTTCAAGATGTACAGAAAGTTCAAGCCGATCAGACACTAAGGCTGAATTTGTATGAGGAGCTGATCATCAAGACAAAGCAGCAGTTAAATCAGCTTGGTTCTGACGTATTGAGTAGTACAGGTCAGTTGCAATCACAAATCCGCGATCAAGGCACAAGACTTGATACTAGCGACAAAATGGACGGCGAGCAAAATCGATTTATCGTCCAAAACGAACAAAAAATACAATCACTAGAAGCGGTGGATAAGCAGCAGGGACAAAGGTTGGAT
>NZ_CFHWOM010000036.1:42329-45009 GCF_984391705.1 Vibrio sp.
ATTGCTGCGACAAGTCAAATCGCGTCGGCAAATAGTCAAGCGATCAATCAGCAACAAAGCGTTATGCGAAATGAAGATCAACAAATTGCTCAAAATCATCGAGCGATTGAACAAGAGCAACGTGATGTCGCGACTAACAGTGCCGCGATAGCGAAAAACCGCAATGATATCGACGAGTTGCGTCAAGATATGGAAAACATGGCGAAGAATATTGATGGCGCTTACGCTGAGTCAGCAGCATTTGCGGGTTTAGTTGACCCTTACGGCGTTGGTAATATCGCAGTGACCGCAGCGTTAGGCTACCACGGTGACGCTGAAGCGATAGCCGTTGGTATCGGTGACCGATTCAACGAGCATTTAACTGGGAAATTGGGTGGTGCTTACGATACCGCGACCGAGTCAATGAGCGCATACGTGGGTATTGGTTACGAGTTCTAGTTAGGCCGAAGGCAGTATAAGTATTCACTCGCGAGCAGGTTAAAACTCTGGCTTAGGAGTGAATACTTTAACTCATTGTTTCTTAGCGGATATTAGGGTAATTTCGGTGGGTGGATTGTGAACATTTAGGGTCAACTAATGCGAAACTATAAGTTACTCAAAGCCCTCGCTTCGGTGTTGGAAACTCAGAACTTAACCGAGAGTGCGAAACAACTTAACGTGACTCAATCGGCGATGAGTAAAACTTTATCGCAGATTAGGCTCGAGTTTTCTGACCCAATTTTAATTCGAGAAGGGAATCGTTCGGTATTAACCCACCGAGCGAAATACCTAAAGCTCAAACTTCCTCAGCTACTCCAGCAGCTCGATGATCTCTATCTCACAGAGGATATTCAGCCGCAAGAGATTGAACGCAAATTTACCATTGGATTCAATGCCTATGTAGCGCCGACCATTCTTCCCCAAATTTGCGCGAAGATGGAGCTAGAATCGCCCAATTCGACTATTGAATGTCGATTATGGCAAACCGAGCAGTTTGATGAGTTGGGAGAATCGTCGATTGACCTAGTTGCAACCATGGCGGCAGACATTCCTGAGAACATTTATGGTAAGTCTCTCGGGCAAGATCAGTTTGTGGTCATGATGTGCAGCCAGCACCCGAAAGCCAACAGTGAATTTGGTTTGCAAGACTTGGCTGATGCCAAACATATTCTGGTCAACGGGATTATAGAGCGGCGGGAAATGGTTGATGCTCTGCTGTCACCAACAGGCAAAAAGCGCAAAGTATTTGCTGTGGTGCCTTCCTTTCTCTCTGCGGTGGAGTCTTTAAAGTTGACGCAGGCAATCATGGTGGCGCCCGCTCATATTGCCGCAATGTATGTGGAGCGGTTCAGCTTAGTAGTAAAGCCGCTGCCGATTGATTTGCCCGAGCATGATTATTACCTTTTGTGGCATGCCAAAAATCAAAACGACAACGAGCACAAATGGTTTCGAGAACTGATATTTCCGCAGTTACGAGATAATTTGTCTAGTGCTATTGAGCAAGGAAAGTCGTTGCTCAATATGTCTCAATAAAAATGGCCGACAATCGTTGGCCATTTTCACTATTAAACGTTTTGAGTCTTTAACTCCGATTCGTTGGATTTATCTCCAAGCAAACGGCTAGTAATGGTACCCGCTGTCATTGCTCCCGAAACGTTTAACGCCGTGCGTGCCATGTCGATCAATGGTTCAATTGAGATAAGCAGAGCCGCGATCGTCACTGGCAGCCCCATTGCTGGTAGAACAATCAGTGCTGCGAACGTTGCTCCGCCACCTACACCGGCAATACCGAATGAGCTGATCACAATCATCGCAACGAGTGACAGAATGAAATTAATTTCCATTGGGTTGATACCCACCGTTGGCGCAACCATTACCGCCAGCATTGCAGGGTAGATACCGGCACAGCCATTTTGACCAATGGTGGCGCCAAAAGATGCGGAAAGGTTAGCGATCGCTGGTGGAACATTCAGTTTGTTAATTTGTGCTTCCACATTGAGAGGAATGGTCGCAGCTGAACTACGTGAGGTGAAAGCGAACGTCAGTACTGGCCAGATTTTCTGGAAGTACTCTTTTGGATTCACGCCAACGAATGAAACCAATAAACCATGAACAACAAACATAAGTGCGATAGCAACGTACGAAGCGACGATAAAGCCAAGCAAGTTAAGAATGTCTGATGCGCTAGAGGTTGCAACCACCTTCGCCATTAAGGCTGCGATGCCATAAGGCGTTAGCGCCATGATCATTTTTACTAAGCGCATCACAATGGATTGAGCAGCTTCAACAAAAGTACGAATCGGCGATTCGAGCTCTTCTTTTTCTGCCATCACTTTGCGCGCTGCAATGCCCGTAAGCACGCCAAAAATCACCACAGCGATAATCGAGGTTGAACGAGAGCCTGTGAGATCGGCAAATGGGTTGGTTGGAATAAAGCTGACTAGCATTTGAGGAATGGTGAGATCGCTTACTCGATCCACACGCGTTTCAAGCGCTGCGATACGTGCAGTTTCACGAGCACCTTCCGTCAACCCTTCAGCAGTCAGACCAAAGGCTTGAGTGACGATAATACCGATGATTGCCGAGATCGCTGTGGTGGCGAGTAGCACTGATATCGTCAACCCAGAGATTTTACCTAGCGAGCCGCCTTTTTCTAGCTTCACGACAGCAGCGATCATGGATACCAATACCAATGGCATAA
>NZ_CFHWOM010000037.1:0-41781 GCF_984391705.1 Vibrio sp.
CGTACACGACGGTCTTGGCGAGCGTAACCAAAGTAAGGGATAACTGCTGTAATACGGCCCGCTGAAGCGCGGCGCATTGCGTCAATCATCACTACAAGTTCCATTAGGTTGTCGTTAGTTGGTGCACAAGTCGATTGGATGATGAAAACATCACTACCACGAACGTTTTCGTTGATTTGTACAGCGACTTCGCCGTCAGAAAAACGAGAAACAGTTGCATCACCAAGAGAGATGTATAGACGATCAGCAATACGTTGGGCTAGTTCAGGTGTAGCGTTACCAGCAAATAGCTTCATATCAGGCACGGTGGAAACCTCAGGGTTGCGTCCAGTTTTTAGATAGATTGTGTGTGGGCTAAGCGGTACTTAGCCAAAGTCTCATGTAAAGGTGAAATATTTCGCCCTTTCGCAACAAATGCGGAGACAGTGTCAGGAAGTTTGTCGAAGACTTTTTGTGCGTCTTGTTTGCTGGAAAATTCAGCAAAAATGCACGATCCGGTCCCCGTCAATCTTGACGGCGCGTATTGTAGCAGCCAAGAAAGTTGCTTATCAACCTCTTGGTACAGCATTCGAACAATTTTTTCGCAATCGTTTCCGTAATCGCTATTAAGAAGCGTTGTCAGCTCTCGCTTTGGAGTGTTTCGGGTTAAATTTGGATGAGTGAATATGTCTACTGTTGCTATGCTCACATTTGGTCTAACAACCAGATACCATTTTTCATCCGGTGTCGCTTTGGATAGCTTTTCGCCGACCCCTTCAGCAAAGGCTGCAAAGCCGCGAGTAAATACAGGCACATCGGCCCCAAGTTTTAGACCGATTTCAGCCAATTGGTCGTCTGATAGACCAGTTTTCCAGAGATGATTTAAAGCGACAAGCACGGTTGCTGCGTTAGAAGAACCACCACCAATGCCGCCGCCCATAGGTAACACTTTATTCAATTCGATGTGGGCGCCAAATGAACAACCTGTGGCGTTTTGCAGTGCACGGGCTGCTTTCCATATTAGGTTATCTTCAAGAGCTACGCCTGGAATATCTGGCGTTAAGGTAATGATGCCACTGTCGTTTGCGGTGATGGTAAGGTCGTCCCCATGGTCAAGAAACTGAAATAGGGTTTGTAACTCGTGATAGCCATTGTCACGGCGACCTGTAATGTAAAGAAAGAGGTTGAGCTTAGCTGGTGAAGGCCAATGCGTTGTTTCCGTGATCATTAATTTAAATCCCACTTCGATATAACAATGTTAAGTGTTGTGTCGTTTTGTTTTAGCTTGAGCTTCTGTGGCAGAGGTAAGGCGATGCCATTTACTTGGACATCACGATAATTAAGGTATTCAAGTTGCCATTGTTGGCCATTCATCGTTTTGTTTAGTACTGCTAACGTATTGGTGTCGTTGAGCTGATACCCATCGGCATCGGTTGGTTTTCCTAGTAGCCAATCATTGAGTTGTTTTACTGGGATGGTTAAACCAGTGAGTTGATAGATAAGCGCCTCTGCACTGGGTGATGAATAACTTTGGTCATCGTAAGTATCGACAGATGCTCCGGCAGGTGTGACTTTTAAATTAAGAGCCGTTTGACCAAGAAAAGTCGTTAGGCGCAGTTGGCTCGAAGAAGGAGAGTGCTGCCAGCGAAAATTAAGTGATTGGCGTTGTTCTGGAGAAATATAGCCCAGTTTGCCGTTTGATTGGTATTGTTTGATGGCCGCGAGTCGCTGTTGGTGGGTTTGCCATTCAACATTCGTGGTACTGGTTTCAATACTGGCACAGCCGGATAAAACGACAGCGCTCAGCAAACAAATCCAAAGAGGGCGAAATTTCGTCATCATGCGGGTATTTTGTCCAATTTAAGCCTTGCGTTGGGCGTCACTATATCACTGAAATCACGAACTAATGAAAACATATCCTTAATACCCTTTAATTAAAGTGGGGCATCAAGTAAAATTCCGTCCTTATTTGTCCACATCTGATTCAGAGAACTCGCGATACATGTCTTTGCTTGCTATAGGTATCAATCACAATACGGCCTCGGTAGAACTGCGTGAAAAAGTTGCCTTTGGACCGGAGAAGTTACCTGAAGCGTTAAAGCAGCTCAGTGAAAACCCGGTAGTAAATGGTAGTGTGATCATCTCTACCTGTAACCGCACCGAGATATACTGCGATGTGAAAGGGGCTGGGAAAAGTAAGATCATCGATTGGCTTTCACAGTTTCATGAAGTGAGCCCTGAGTCCCTAAAACCAAGTATTTATACCCATGAAGAGCAAGCGGCGATTCGCCATTTGATGCGTGTCTCATGTGGGTTAGATTCGCTAGTTCTTGGTGAACCGCAAATCCTTGGCCAAGTTAAACAAGCTTACTCCGATGCTCGCGATGGCAAAGCGGTTGACTCAGCGATGGAGAAGTTGTTTCAGAAAACATTCTCAGTAGCAAAACGCGTTCGTACTGAGACTGACATTGGTGGCAATGCTGTATCAGTTGCTTATGCCGCTTGTACGCTAGCAAAACACATTTTTGAGTCGTTAGAAGATTCAACGGTATTGCTTGTTGGTGCTGGTGAGACTATAGAGCTTGTTGCTAAGCACTTATCGGCTAATGGCTGTAATAAGATGATTGTGGCTAACCGTACCAAGGAACGTGCTTTACCTCTTGCAGAGGAGTTTGGCGCCAAGATTATAGGTTTACCGGAAATCCCTGACTATCTATCGCAAGCTGATATTGTGATCAGCTCTACGGCAAGTCCGTTGCCGATAATCGGTAAAGGGATGGTTGAAACGGCACTGAAAGCTCGCCGTTTTCAGCCAATGTTGTTGGTTGATATTGCAGTCCCTCGTGATATTGAATCACAGGTTGGTGAACTGAATGACGCCTACTTATATACGGTGGACGATCTGCAATCGATTGTGGACAACAACATTGAGCAACGAAAGATAGAAGCAATCCAAGCTGAAGCGATTGTCAGCGAAGAAAGTGCTGCCTTTATGTCATGGCTGCGTTCATTGCAGGCAGTGGACAGTATTCGGGATTATCGTAAAAGTGCCAACGATATTCGTGCTGAATTGCTTAATAAAAGTATTCAATCTCTTGCTGCTGGTGGCGACCCTGAAAAGGTGTTGTTGGAATTAAGTAACAAACTCACCAACAAGCTGATCCATGCACCGACACGAGCGTTGCAAACAGCAGCAGAGCAAGGCGAGCCAGCTAAGCTCGCTATCATTAGACAAAGTTTAGGTCTTGAAGACTGATAATTTTTTCAAGACTTTTAATTACGAACCTGAGTTAAATAAAACTATGAAAGCCTCGATTCTAACTAAGCTAGAAACACTGGTTGAGCGTTATGAAGAAGTTCAACACCTGCTTGGTGACCCAGATATTATTGGTGACCAAGACAAATTCCGTGCCTTGTCAAAAGAGTACTCTCAACTAGAGGAAGTGACTAAGTGTTTCCAAGCTTACCAACAAGCTCAAGAGGATCTTGTTGCTGCTGAAGAGATGGCGAAAGAAGACGATGAAGAAATGCGTGAAATGGCGGCTGAAGAAATTAAAGATGCCAAAGAGACCATTGAACGTCTTACTGATGAGCTTCAAATCTTGCTGCTTCCAAAAGATCCTAACGATGATCGCAACTGTTTCCTTGAAATTCGCGCAGGTGCGGGTGGTGATGAAGCAGGTATTTTTGCTGGTGACTTATTCCGTATGTACAGTAAGTTTGCTGAAAAGCAAGGCTGGCGTGTAGAAGTGATGTCTTCAAATGAAGCGGAGCATGGCGGATACAAAGAAATGATCGCTAAAGTGTCTGGTGATGGCGCATATGGCGTACTTAAGTTTGAGTCAGGTGGTCACCGTGTTCAACGTGTACCAGCAACTGAATCTCAAGGTCGAGTGCATACCTCTGCTTGTACGGTTGCTGTTATGGCGGAAATCCCAGAAGCGGAAATCCCAGAAATTAAAGCGGCTGACCTTAAAATTGATACTTTCCGTGCTTCAGGCGCGGGTGGTCAGCACGTTAACACCACCGATTCTGCAATCCGTATTACTCACTTGCCAACAGGTACAGTGGTAGAGTGTCAGGACGAGCGTTCACAGCACAAGAACAAAGCGAAAGCGATGGCGGTTCTTGCTGCCCGTATTATCCAAGCGGAAGAAGCGAAACGTGCGGCAGAAGAGTCTGATACTCGTCGTAACCTACTAGGTTCTGGTGACCGTAGTGACCGTATCCGTACGTACAACTACCCACAAGGTCGTGTGTCTGACCACCGCATTAACTTGACTATTTACCGCCTAAACGAAGTAATGGAAGGTGACTTAGCAAGTTTGACTGATCCTGTCATCCAAGAGCACCAAGCGGATCAGCTAGCGGCACTTGCTGAGAACAACTAATCGATGTCGGCTGAAAACAGTGTTGAAAACACACTAAAGAAAGCCGTCATGCGACTTCAAGAGAGCGGCAGTGATTCGCCCTCTCTTGATGCGGCGGTACTGCTTTGCCATGCCCTCGGCAAACCGCGTTCATTTCTGCTGACATGGCCAGATAAAATCTTAGATACACCCCAATTAGAACAGTTTGATACGATCTTAAATCGTCGTCTTACTGGTGAGCCTGTTGCGTACATTATCGGTGAGCGCGAGTTTTGGTCTTTGCCTCTCGATGTTGCGCCAAGCACTTTGATTCCTCGCCCTGACACTGAGCGGTTAGTTGAAGTAGCTCTAGATAAAGCGCTGAGAAGTCAAGGGGATATTCTCGATCTGGGAACAGGTACAGGCGCGATCGCACTTGCTTTGGCATCAGAGTTACCTGATAGGAAAGTATGGGGTGTCGACCTAAAAGAGGAAGCTCGCCAACTTGCACTTTCCAATGCTAATAAACTCAATATATCAAACTGTGAATTCCGTTCCGGAAGCTGGTTTGAGCCTATTGATGCTGGTACGCAGTTTGCTTTGATCGTTTCCAATCCTCCGTATATTGAGGAAAATGATCCGCACCTTTCCCTAGGTGATGTTCGATTTGAGCCTCTGAGTGCATTGGTAGCGAAAGATAATGGCCTAGCTGATATTAAACATATCTCAACATTAGCAAGGCAGTATTTACAAGCTGATGGTTGGCTAATGTTTGAGCACGGTTACGACCAAGGTTTAGCGGTTAGAGAACTATTAGTGTCGCTTGGTTATAACCAGGTGGAAACATTCAAGGATTACGGTAACAACGACCGAGTGACAATCGGTATGTGGCCGAACGAGAAATAAGAGAAAACAAAAATGTACGAAGGATTAAAGCACTTCCATCTTCTAACTGTTGCGCTCAGTGCGACACTACTGTCAGTACGCTATGCATTGATGATGGCAAACTCAAAATTGCTGGATAAAAAGTTTTTTAAAGTATTCCCACACATCAATGATACGTTTTTGTTGATTTCGGGTATTTACCTAATCGTGATGACAGGTTTTATTCCTTTCACAGCGGCTGCACCTTGGCTGACTGAAAAAATTACTTGTGTACTGGCATACATTGCACTGGGTTTCTTTGCCTTAAAGCTAGGTAAAAATAAGCTGCTGCGTACATTCTCATTCTTTGGTGCGTTAGGTTGGTTGGCGATGGCAGGTAAAATTGCAGTCACCAAAACGCCTATTTTATTTGGCTAATAGGTAGGTTGTCTTTAATGCTTGAGTTGTTTGATGAAGACTTTGATGCAATGGAGCTGGTGGAAGGCGCTTTGGCTTTAAACAAAGCCGTTGATCCTTCGACCGATGTTCATTGGGCTGAAAATGAACTGCATCGATTACTGCAAGAAGCAGAACTAAACCTAGTCCACGAAGTAAATGAGAAACAGCGTTTTGACGCGCTAGTGCGCTTGTTCTACTACGAATGGGGCTTTAAAGGTGATCAAGATGCCTATTACGACTCTGCGAATGGCTTTATTGATAAAGTTCTAGAGCGCCGTAAAGGTATTCCTGTCAGTTTAGGTGCGTTGTTGCTCTATTTTGGTCGAAAATTGGGCTTTCCAGTCAAAGGGATTACCTTTCCCAGTCAATTTTTAATTAAAGTTGACTGGTATGACGAACGTGCACAATACATTAACCCGTTTAATGGCGAGTTTGTTTCTGAACATACCTTAGGCGCTTGGTTAATTGGTCACAGTGGTCCATTAGCGAAGTTAAAATCAAGTCATCTTGAAGAAACGGATAACCCAACAGTGATTGGCAGGTGGTTAGCATTGCTGAAAAGTGCTCTCTTGCGCGAGCAACGCTATACTTTAGCACTAAGATGTACTGACCTGGCTTTAACGTTCGTTCCTGACGACCCGTATGAGATTCGAGACAGAGGTTTTATCTATCAGCAGCTTGATTGCCACCAAATTGCGTTGACTGACTATCAATATTTTATTGATCAATGTCCAGACGATCCTGCGTCTGAATTACTAAAGAATCAAGTAAACGCCATGAGTACTACTCAGGTTGTTTTACACTAAATCTACTTGCTGCGAGTAGAAACAAATTAATTAAGAGAGAAGAACATGGAACAGAAAATTGTTCACGTTGGTGATATTCCAGTAGCGAACGACAAGCCATTCACGCTGTTTGCTGGTATGAACGTACTTGAGTCTCGCGACCTTGCAATGCAAATTTGTGAGCACTACGTAAAAGTAACTGAAAAACTTGGTATCCCATACGTATTTAAAGCTTCTTTCGATAAGGCAAACCGCAGTTCTGTTCACTCTTATCGTGGTCCAGGTCTGGAAGAAGGCATGAAAATCTTCCAAGAGCTGAAAGATACTTTTGGCGTAAAAATCATTACTGACGTTCACACTGAAGCGCAAGCTCAGCCGGTAGCTGATGTTGTTGATGTTATTCAGCTCCCTGCCTTCCTAGCCCGCCAAACAGACCTAGTTGAAGCAATGGCTAAGACAGGCGCGGTGATCAACGTGAAGAAACCTCAGTTCATGAGCCCAGGCCAAGTGGGTAATATCGTTGATAAGTTTAGCGAATGTGGCAATGAAAACATCATCCTATGTGAGCGTGGCTCGTGCCACGGTTACGATAACTTAGTGGTTGATATGCTTGGTTTTGGCGTGATGAAAAAAGCGTCTAACGGCAGCCCAATCATTTTTGATGTAACACACTCACTGCAAATGCGTGATCCATCTGGTGCCGCATCGGGTGGTCGTCGTGAGCAAACGGTAGAGCTTGCAAAAGCCGGTCTAGCAACAGGCATTGCTGGTCTATTTATTGAAGCACACCCGAACCCAGACCAAGCTCGTTGTGATGGTCCATCAGCGTTACCACTAGATAAACTAGAACCGTTCTTAGCTCAGATGAAAGCGCTTGATGAGTTAATCAAAGGTTTTGAACACATCGATATTAAGTAACTCTCATTTATTGATCGAGAAAGCCGGCACTTAGCCGGTTTTTTTATACCTAAAGCAGACTGACATAGGTGAGTAGAGGGCAAATTAGGCTTTTTATTGGTACGTTATAACATACCAATAAGTCGTTGAAAGTGAAGAGGATTTTATTGGCGTTATCATAATCTGTTGAATGGTTAACCAACTTCACAAACGATTCGAAAGCACATGAAAACGTTTGCTTGTGATCGTTTGATAAAGGCAGTGCAAGTTTGGCGATTTGTTACACATTTAAACGTTTAATTAGGTGATCGATACGACATAAATATGAAAACGCTCTGTTAGGTTATTTCTGTTAATTTAAACTAGTTCAAGTTTTGCTGCTCTTGCGGTGCATTTTCACCGACCGAGTCTATTCATTAAGAGCAGCATGAAAAAGCAGTGGAAATCCCCAAAAAAGTTCAAAAGGTATGACAATGAAGCAAGGCCTGATCGTAAAAAGCGCAATTAGCGCAGCAATCCTGGCGACTCTAGCTGGTTGTGCAACAGCACCTCAGCATGAGTGGGAAGCAGATAAAACCTATAAGCTGACAGTTCTTCACACTAACGACCATCACGGTCGCTTCTGGCAGAACAAATATGGCGAGTACGGCATGGCTGCTCGTAAGACGCTAATTGACCAGCTACGTGCTGAGATCGCAGCAGAAGGTGGTAGCTCGCTACTACTATCTGGTGGTGACATCAACACGGGTGTGCCTGAGTCAGACCTTCAAGATGCTGAACCTGATTTCAAAGGTATGAGCAAAATTGGTTACGATGCTATGGCACTAGGTAACCACGAATTTGATAACCCTCTAGAAGTTCTAGAAAAGCAAATCGATTGGGCTAACTTCCCAATGCTGTCTGCAAACATCTACGATAAAGAGACTGGTGAGCGTATGTTCCAGGCTTACGAGATGTTTAACAAGCAAGGCATTAAGATTGCTGTTATCGGTCTAACAACTGAAGATACAGCTAAAATCGGTAACCCAGAGTTTATCGGTGGTGTTGATTTCCGTGACCCTAAAGAAGAAGCGAAGAAGCTGATCGCTGAACTTGAGAAAACAGAAAAACCAGATCTTATCTTTGCAGTGACGCACATGGGCCACTATGAAGATGGTAACCGTGGCGTAAACGCGCCTGGTGATGTTGCTCTAGCTCGCTACCTAGACGAAGGTTCTCTAGATATGATCGTTGGTGGTCACTCTCAAGAGCCTGTTTGTATGGAAGCGCCAAACGTTGTTAAGAAGAACTTCAAGCCTTCTGATGAGTGTAAGCCTGACGTACAAAACGGCACTTACATCGTTCAAGCACACGAGTGGGGTAAGTACGTAGGTCGTGCAGATTACGAATTCCGTAACGGCGAACTTGAAATGGTAAGCTACGACCTGATCCCTGTGAACCTGAAGAAGAAAGTTAAGATCGACGGTAAGAAACAACGTGTTCTAATCGAAGATGAAATCAAACAAGACGAAGAACTACTTGAGTTCCTACGTCCTTACCAAGAGCAAGGTCAAGCTCAGCTGAACGTTAAGATCTCTGAGACTAACGGCAAGCTTGAAGGTGACCGTAACGTAGTTCGTTTCCAACAGACTAACTTGGGTCGCCTAATCGCAACTGCTCACATGGAGCGTGCAAAAGCTGACTTTGCTGTAATGAACTCTGGTGGTGTACGTGACTCTATCGAAGCGGGCGACGTAACATACAAAGATGTACTAACAGTACAACCATTTGCAAACATCCTGACTTACACAGACATGTCTGGCCAAGAAGTTCTAGATTACCTAAATGTAGTAGCGACTAAGCCTGTTGATTCTGGTGCATACGCTCAGTTTGCGGGTATCTCTATGACAGTAGCAAACGGTGAAGTATCTAACGTGTTCATCGGTGGTAAGCAGCTTCGTCTAGACGAAACGTACCGCTTCACAGTACCTAGCTACAACGCAGCTGGTGGTGACGGTTACCCTAAACTGACTGGCCACCCTGGTCACGTTAACACTGGTTTCGTAGACGCTGAAGTACTAAAAGAGTACCTAGAAGCTAACAGCCCAGTAGACGTAAACAAATACGCACCATCTGGTGAAATGGTTTACAAGTAAGTTGACTCAAACTTATAAATCTCATTAAGCTAAGGCGCTACTCTTCGGAGTGGCGCTTTTTGTTTCTATTACCTTTATTTGTTGTGCAATCAGGAGGGAGCATGACTCCTGCTATCAATCTCGCTAAAAAGAAAAAAATCACCCACACTATCCACCAATATGAACATGACCCACGCGCTGAAAGCTATGGGTTAGAGGCTGCCGAAGTGCTCGGCCAAGATCCGGCGAAAGTATTTAAGACGCTACTATTTAGTCTAAATGGTGAGCCGAAAAATCTAGCCGTTGCGATTATTCCTGTTGACCACAAGCTTAACCTTAAGCAAGCCGCAAAAGCCGCTAAGGCGAAAAAGGCAGAGATGGCCAACCCTGACATCGCGCAGAAGACGACGGGTTATGTGGTGGGTGGAATTAGTCCACTTGGACAGAAGAAGGCATTACCCACTTTTATTCACAAAAGTGCGGAAGCGCTAGAGACCGTTTGTGTTAGTGCCGGTAAACGGGGATTAGAGATTGAGCTGGCGCCAGCGGATTTAGCGATGCTGACTCGCGGCCAGTTCTACGAGTTGTGCATTGACTGATAACAATAGCCATCGCTAATTATGCAAACAAAAAAGGCTGGTGTTGCAACACCAGCCCTCAATAAAAAGCGCGAACCTGACTATTTCGCTTCTTCTTCTATTTGAGCATTATCTACTACGTGGTTTTCACCTAAGTCTTTTGGTAAGACAAGGTTGAGTATGATTGCCACAATACCACATAGGCTGACACCTTGTAGGCTGAACTCACCAATACCAAATGCCATACCACCTATTCCAAATACTAGCGTAATCGCCACAATGACTAGATTGCGTGATTTGTGTAGGTCGACATGATTCTTAATTAATGTGTTCAAACCAACCGTAGCGATGGAACCAAACAGTAGGATCATGATGCCGCCCATGACAGGCATAGGAATAGTTTGTAGAACTGCACCAAGCTTCCCAACAAGCGCAAGTACAATTGCTGTTACCGCCGCCCAAGTCATAATTACAGGGTTGAACGCTTTGGTTAACATTACCGCCCCAGTGACTTCTGAGTAGGTAGTATTCGGTGGAGCACCAACCATTGATGCCGCGATAGTCGCCACACCGTCACCTGTAATTGTACGATGTAAGCCCGGTTTCTTGAGATAGTTTTTGCCTGTTACATTCGAGATAGCAAGCATATCACCCACGTGTTCAACGGCAGGCGCTATCGCTACTGGGATCATGAATAGAATCGCATTAATATTAAACTCAGGCATAGTGAAATTTGGTAGGGCAAACCAAGCAGCCTCTTTGACTGGGGTAAAGTCAACAATGCCATAGCCGAGACTTAAGCAGTAACCAACAACTATACCACCTAAAATTGGTGTTAGTTTTAGGAAGCCTTTAGCAAATACGCTAAGAACAATGGTAGTAAGCAGTGATGCGGCAGAAATTACCAGAGATGCATCGGCATCAATCACTTGAGCACCATCTACTTTTCCGAGTGCCATGTTGACTGCTACAGGTGCTAAACCAAGCCCGATCACCATAATCACCGGGCCAACTACGACTGGTGGAAGCAACTTATGAATGATTTCAACGCCGCGAACTTTGATGAGCGCGCCCATTGCCACATAGACAAAGCCTGCAGCCATTAAGCCACCCATGGTCGCAGGGATACCCCAAGTTTGCACGCCGTAAAGAATAGGTGCGATAAATGCAAAAGAAGAGGCTAGGAAAATTGGGACAGTGCGGCGAGTAACAAATTGGAATAAAAGGGTACCAACACCGGCGCCGAATAAAGCGACGCTTGGATCTAGACCAGTTAACAATGGCACTAGAACGAGGGCGCCAAAAGCTACAAATAGCATTTGAGCACCTTGGATGGCATTTTTCATATTGTTATTCCTTTAGGTGGCGGTGAGTGTAAGTAGTAAATACTCTACAAAAATAAAATTCGCGGGATTTTATCACCAAGCCAAACGATTGCAATCTGAACTGGATCAAATAATTGGGTTTTTATCTATAGGTGGCAAAAATGCATAGCAGGAAAAGTGGGCGATCTCGATCGGTTTCAATAGTCCTTTAGTTGCTCCATTATCAATAGTTGCTTATCATCGACGTTTAACGTGAAAACTGAATCCTAGGAAGAGTATGCGCCATTTAGCTTTATTGGCATTAGGTTTAGTAGGACTACCTGCTATGGCATTAACCAATGTTGATTTGTACCGTTCAGAAGTAGCTCTAGACCAAACGATAGATAATGCCGACGCTAAAGCAAGAGTCGAAGGCATGAAAGAAGTGATTGTTCGAGCTTCTGGCGATCGTAATGCCGTATCTAACCAGGTTGTACAAAAGGCACTAAAGCAAAATGGGCAGTACCTGACGCAAATTAGTTATGGTCAGCAAGAAGGCAATCAAACGTTAAGAATGGGTTTTAGTGCTCCTCATATTCGTTTATTGCTTAGCCAAGCTCAGTTACCTGTTTGGCCTGCAGCTCGCGCAAACTTACTTGTTTGGTTAGTTGAAGAAGGGCAAGCTGATCGTAATATTGTCTGGGAACATGCGGACTCCGCAGTGTTGGCTCAGATGAAACGAGAAGCCGAGGTACGAGGCTTACCATTAACAGTTCCAGTTGGTGATTTTGACGACATTACTGGTTTATCAGTTTCAGATCTTTGGGGTGGTTTTGCTTTGCCTGTTGGTCAAGCAAGTCAGCGCTATCCTGTCGACGCAGTGCTGGTGGTTAAAGCTCAGGCTAACGGGCTGCGCTGGACTTTGTATGATCAAAAGCCAGAGACAGTGGGAGTGACACGTCAAGCCCCAATTTCTGGGTCCAATAGTGGTGCAGATGCTGCGAGTAAGATGGTCAATCAGATAAGCGATTACTATGCGAAAAAAAGCGCAGTAGTTGTGGCTAGTGAATCGTCTGAAACTATCAAAGTTCGTTTTACAGAACTGAATGATGCCGTTGGTTTTTTCACGCTAGAGAATAAACTAAAGAAACTGAGCTCAGTTGCTTCACTTGATATTGTTAAAATTCAAGGCAACGAGGTGACGTTCAATGTTCATTTGCTCTCCTCACAAGCAGAGTTTGAACAAGAAGTTCGACGAGTTGCTCCCGTGACTCAACTAGAAAGCGTGGTTGAGCAGCCTGTTATTCAGCCTGAACCAACAATCGAAGAGCTTGTCTCCGAAACCTCAGCGGATCTGGCGGACTCTACACAAGAAGTTGCCGTTATAGAGCCTATCTCTATTGAAACATTACCAGAAGTCAATCCAGCAGAAACTATTCTACTGTTTGAGTGGCAGGGTAAGCCCTATGTTTATGTCGCTCCAGTTGAAGAGACTCAAATTGAAGAGCCTACAACAGGGCAAGGTGATGCAGAAGCTTCAGAATCGACTAATGTTGAAGGCTAATTTGAATTTCACGAAAAAGGGCTGCCAATTGGCAGCCCTTTTTATATCAATTCACCATATTAAGGCTTAGATTCAAAGCGCGCTTTTTCTTCTTTTTCTACTTTAGATAGGCGTTGAAGTTTTAAGCCGAGCTCTTTACCTCGCGCTCTGGCGTAAAGGATATTGCCGAAGAATGCAGTTGTTGCGAGTAACAGTTCAACTGCCGCTAACCAACGCTCACCCCCGTCAATATATAGAATGGTCAAGCCATGCAAAAAATAGAACATCAAAATGAAATTTGCCCAGGCATGAGTGTATGGCTTACCCGCTAAGATACCAGGTAGTGGTAGTAGCAAAGGGATCGCCCAAGCGATTGCAAGTGTCGTACTGCTAATATGAGGGTGGGGCGATAAGCTTAGTTGCCACAAGGCTATCCATACGAGCAGAGCAAGATTGCCAAACAGTGCGAGCAGACGAAACAGTTTAGTTTGAGGCTGCATCTCATCCATCTTTATGATTCCTTCATTTTGAGTGCGGTTGCTGCTAGGCGCTTACCTAGATTTTGAGCAAGTTCTATTTCATCCAAGCTGAGCTTAGTGTTAGCAGAGCTCACGGTCGTTGCACCATAGGGCGTTCCACCGCTGGTGGTCGTGTGAAGCTTAGGCTCTGAATAAGGAATACCCAAAATCATCATGCCATGATGAAGAAGTGGCAGCATCATGCTTTGTATGGTTGTTTCTTGCCCACCATGTAGACTTGAAGAAGAACTAAAAAGACAAGCTGGTTTATCGATCAGATCCCCTGATATCCAAATGGCGGTGGTTTTATCCCAAAAGTGTTTTAGTGGGGCAGCCATATTTCCAAACCAAACTGGGCTACCCATTGCTAGGCCACCGCATGTTTTTAATTCATCTAGGGTAATCACGGGATCTTGTGGGGTATTGTTACCGTCTATCTCTTCTACCGTACGGAGTAGAGCTTCACAGCCTTCAACGGTTTCAATACCACGAGCTATCTGCCTCGCCACAGCTCGTGTTGAGCCATGGCGACTGTAGTAAAGGACAATGATCTGACAGGTCATAAGATCTCAAGCACTTGCTCTGGCGGGCGGCCATGACGTGCTTGACCGTTGTTTACTACGATCGGTCGTTCAATAAGTTTTGGATTCTCGGCCATCGCTTTAAATAACGCTTCGTCGTCAGCTTGCGATAGGCTGAGTTCCTTGTAGACATCTTCTTTTGTACGCATCATTGCGCGAACATTATCGACACCTAATTGAGCATAAAGTGTCTTTAGTTCTTCCACACTAAGTGGGGTGTCTAGGTATTTTACAACTTGAGGCTCAATTCCTTTTTCTTCCAATAGAGCAAGGGTTTGGCGACTTTTAGAACAGCGTGGGTTATGGATAATCACGACTGACATAGGTTAACTCCTGTTGTTATTGTAATGCTAAGAAACGTTCTCGCTGAACCATTAACTGGTCAATTCGAGCATCATATCTTGCTTGCTTTAAGCTTCCTAACTCTGCGAGTTGGCTCGCTTGAGTGTAATACTGTATGGCTTTATTCCAGTTCGCTTTGAGAGCCAAAATTTCCGCACGCGCAGCCAGATCTTCATCACTGTGACCTAAATGAATATTGGCTTCTGATAACAGGTGCCAACCGTTGACATCGTTCGGGTATTCGTGGGTGTAGCGCTGAAGCACTCGAATGGCATCTTCATTCTTCTCTTGTTTGATCAGGACATTCGCGTAGTTAATAGTAATGACGGCGTTGTTCGGCGTTGCGGCCATTGCCTTCTCGAGCATTGATTTCGCGAGCTCCGGTTTGTTTTGCGCAATGTAAAGGTCGGACATTGCATCAAGATAGAAGTGGTTGTTACGATCGTTTTTAATCAACTCTTGTAAGATTTGATCGGCTTGTTCTAACTCTTTATTGTCTAGGTGAACAAGAGCACGACCATACTGAAATGCAGCTTTAATGTTTGGCGACGCTTTTTTCTCTGTGCGGTCAAACCAATCATGAGCCGCTTTGGCTTGAATGCCAGCATAACGAGCGACAATTCTTGCTCGAGCGAGGTTGTACTCAAGAGATGGTTGAACTCGTGGTGCAGGGTAGTTTTGCGCCCTAGCACGGCTGTCTGTAATGCGGTCTTCAGGAAGAGGGTGAGTGAGCAGCATAGGAGGCGGCTTACTCGCATAGCGATATTCATCAGCCAATCGACCAAAAAAGCGCGGCATCGCTTTGGGTTCAAATCCAGCTTTAGCAAGAGTTGCAATGCCAAAACGGTCGGCTTCCTTTTCGTTGCTACGAGTGTAGTTAATGCCACTTTGCATACTTCCAGCTGTAGTGGCAGTAATGGCCGCCATACCAGCTTGCGGAGAAGCAATTGCGAGCAACAAAGAGCCAGCAAGGGCTGCTAATGTTGCAGGAGATCGGCGCGCTTGATCTTCCATGCTGCGGGCAAGGTGACGCTGAGTCACGTGAGCAATTTCGTGCGCGACTACAGAAGCGAGTTCACTCTCACTTTGTGCATGTAGAAACAGCCCTGAGTGAAGCGCGACATAGCCACCAAAAAATGCAAACGCATTGATGTTTCTGTCGCGGATCATGAAGAAGGTGAATGGTGTTTTTACATCATCCGCGTTGGCAACCAAACGGTGACCTAAACTACTAATGTATTCGTTTAAAACGGGGTCATTAACGATCGGCTGACTAGAGCGAAGCATGCGCATGTATGCATCGCCATAAATAAGTTCCTGATCGATGGTTAGAGTACTACTTGCTGTCGTGCCGATGTCGGGCAACTCTAGTGTGTTTGCGCTAACAGAAGGGGCGCTTATTGCTGCTGCGACACACAGACAAACCATTGAACGCGTGCGTTTAAACATAGATTTCAGATGATACTCCATTGATAACATTGCCAGATTTGAGAGTTATAGCCCGGCAGGTACACTCTTTGACAATTCATCGTTAAGATGGTTTCTTAAGATATTCCATATCTTAAAGTTGCCAACAGGGTGGAAAAGTCAACGGCGTGTGAAAGATCATTCGCCTTAACTTTTTAACACTGACGCGTTTAAAAAAACACTATACAATACCCCCATGATAAGCATCGAGCGAAAGAATGGAACCTAATATTTTGGATTTACGCCAACAGCGTTGTCCATTGGCGCTGTTACTTGCTAAGCGTCACACTAATCAACTAAAGATTGGTGAGGAATGCTGCATTTTAATTCGCGAACATAGCTCTATGAGTGATATTCAAAACTTTCTTCATAAGCAAGCATTTGACCTTTCGATTGAAGAAATGGATGACCACTTTCGTATGCACGTAAACAGACCTAAGGAAATTTGTTGAATGTTTGAAATGGTAAGCCGCTGGTATAAGCGACGTTTTTCCGATCCGCATGCGGTGAGTCTGGTTGCAATTCTCCTGTTCGGTTTTATTACGATCTATTTCTTTGGCAACTTAATTGCCCCACTGCTTGTCGCGATTGTGCTTGCTTATCTCTTGGAATGGCCAGTCTCTCAATTATCGCGCTTAGGTGTCCCTCGAACATTAGCTGTCGTTTTGGTTATCTTGGGATTCAGTAGCCTAATGCTAGTGGCAGTCTTTGGTTTGGTACCAACTATCTGGCAGCAAGTCGGCAACCTAATAAATGATATCCCTACCATGTACCTCGGGCTTCAAAGCTTTATTGCAGAGTTACCGCACCGTTATCCGGAGCTAGAAAACTTCCAGATAGTGGAGTCACTTGTTACCAATGCGAAGAACCAAGCGATTGGTATGGGGGAAACGGTACTGAAAGGCTCGCTCGCATCATTAGTGAGTTTGGCTACATTAGCGGTTTATCTGATTTTGGTGCCGTTGCTGGTGTTCTTTTTGTTGAAAGACAAACAAGAAATGATTGAAATGGCGAGTGGGGTTTTACCTCGTAACCGTCGTCTAGCGAACAAAGTATGGCATGAAATGAATGAGCAAATTTCTAACTATATTCGCGGTAAGGTGATGGAGATCCTAATTGTGGGTGGTGTGAGTTATGTGACATTCGCAATCCTAGACTTGCGCTATTCGGTACTGCTTGCTGTGGCTGTTGGTCTTTCAGTGTTGATTCCATATATCGGCGCAGCAGCAGTCACAGTACCTGTTGCTATGGTTGGTCTGTTTCAATGGGGGCTGACACCTCAATTCTATTGGTTACTGATTGCCTACGGTATCATTCAAGCCCTAGATGGTAATGTATTGGTTCCGGTTCTGTTTTCGGAAGCCGTTAATTTGCATCCGGTTGCAATCATAGTTGCTGTTCTTGTGTTTGGTGGGCTTTGGGGATTCTGGGGCGTATTCTTCGCGATTCCGCTTGCTACGTTGGTGAAAGCAGTATGGAACGCACTTCCTAGCCATGATGATGAGATTCTACCCAACAGCTAGGTGAAGCAACTATCAATTATTTCATTAAAAAAGCTCCGAACTAAAAGTTCGGAGCTTTTTTTTGTCGGTTTTCGCAATCTTCTCGTAAAATTACATTTACACACGTAAAAAATTGTAAGAAATTTCTTAAGTAAACGTTAGTCAGGGCGATAACAAGAAGATTACAACAAATATAATAATTACTGACAATTGAGGGAAGATATGAAATTTAGCCAGAAGATCGTTGCGGCTTCGTCTGGATTGCTGCTAGTTACTGTTGCATTGCTGTCTATTCAGCAGCTGAGTACAGTAAAAGAAGAAGTAGAGGCGCTCGTCGATACTAGCTTAAATGAGATGGTTAATGGTGTGAAAAACACTGTTGTGTCTGAGATGGAAAGCAAAAAGTCTTTGGCGAGATCCACCACAGAAGTCATCGAACTGGATCCAAATAACCAATCTCAGGTAAAGAACATTCTTGAAAAGCCAAATCTGAAGGGCAGTTTCCTTGCCGTTGGTTTTGGTTATGAAAGTAATGGTTTCGTGATCGAAAATGATGATGGTTGGGAGGCAGGGCCGGACTACGACCCGCGTGTACGTCCTTGGTTTATTGACGCTAAGTCAAAAGGCCAACTCGTCGTGACTGACCCTTACGTTGACGTATCATCGAAGAAAGTGATTATCTCTATCGGCACGCCGGTTAAAGAAAATGGTCGCTTTATGGCAGGCATGTTCTACGATCTTGAGTTAGGCGGCCTGGCGGACCTCGTCAACAGTGTGAACTTATTGGATGCCGGTTACCTATTTATTGTGACGGCAGATGGCACAACGATCGCGCACCCGGACGCAAAAAATAATGGTGAGAACCTTTCATCATATTTGCCACAAGCTCAAGTCAAAGAGGGTAATCAACGCTTTGAACAAGATGGCGTAAACTACCTAGTCCACTTTACTAAAGTTCCTTCTGAGAATTGGTACATCGGCGCTATTGTTGATGAAGACATCGCATTTGCTGCCATTGACCACATGCGCAGCAGTTCCATTGTTTATGGTGTTATTGGTGTGATTCTGAGTGTACTTATTCTTACCTTCCTGATTCGAGTGCTCATGCGTCCATTGGATGTGTTGAACGCAGCTATTCAAGATGTTGCGTCTGGACAAGGTGATTTGACTAAGCGTCTAGATACCAATACAGATAAAGAGTTTGCGCAGCTAGCGGAAGGTTTTAACACTTTCACAGAAACGCTTCAAAAGCAGATCCAACAGTCTAAAGCGATTGGTGGTGAAATCTTGCGCGGTACAGAAATGACAGTGCAGGGCTCCCATGAATCAGCGGAAGCAATGCGCAGCCAGTTACAAGAACTTGAGCAGCTAGCAACGGCTATGAACGAAATGGCGGTAACTGCGACTGAAGTTGCTAACAATGCCCAGGGTGCTGCAGGAGCGGCTCGTGAAGCGGATGAAGCAACGCAAGACGGTTCATCGGTCGTGAGTGAGACGACTGCGTCAATTGATACCTTGTCTGCACGTATTGACCAAGCTGTTGAAGAAGTTCAAGGGTTGGAATCTGCTACCGCTAACATTGAAACCATCTTGAAAGTAATCAATGATATTGCAGATCAAACTAACCTACTTGCTCTGAATGCGGCTATTGAAGCAGCGCGTGCAGGGGAGTCTGGTCGAGGTTTTGCTGTTGTTGCAGATGAAGTTCGTACACTGGCGCAACGTACTCAAGAATCAACCACTGAGATTCGTAGTATGATTGAGCAACTGCAAGCAGGTGCAAGCTCTGTATCAGCAGCGATGAATGAAAGTAAGAACACTGCGGTAGATGCAGTGGATAAAGCTCAAGCAGCAGATGGTGCATTGCAACGTATTCGTGATGCAATTCAACGTATTACGGACATGAATATGCAGATCGCATCAGCGGCAGAAGAGCAGAGCCTTGTTGCTGAAGAGATCAATGCCAATACAGTGAAAATCAAAGATCTGTCTACTCAAGTTGCGGACGCGGCAGAAAATGCCAACATCGCGATGCAAGTTCAAACTGAGAATGTTCGAGAGCAAGACGACATCCTAAACAAGTTCATCGTTTAAGATGGTTCAATCGAAAACGCCAGCGATATCGCTGGCGTTTTTTTATGTTCAGAATGACTTATTTTCCTATTGAATCGGGAGGTTAATATCAACTTCGAAATATTGATCTTCGGGATTGACTACTCTATATGAATCAAACCTAATTCTATTATCTAAGCTGTAGCCACTGTTAGGTAACCAAACATTAAAAACGCCTTTATAGTCATGTGCAATATCACTTGGGTTGCCTCTCGCAGTATAAGAGGCAAATTTCCCGCCTCTGATGGTACGGGTGTCTGTGGTTATATGTGGCGGTAAAACAGTATCACTACCTATTTTTATACAAATATCATAAACACACCGACTTTTGTCTGTGATATTCGGGTCGCTGTAACACACATCAATTAACTGTGAATCATCTTGGATAAGACTCTTATGCTCGTCGATGAACTTTGGCCAATGATGAACAAGATCGCCATAGTCACCAATGTAGCGTCGGTAGAGTACTCGTATATCTTTTAGCTCTCGAATCACAGTGTTTTTATTATAGTATTCAAACTCTTGGTATATGATTTTGGTTCCGTCGAAATGACTTACCAAGTCAAATTTCTTATCTTTCTTGAGTTTTCTAAACTTTGCTGGCGAGATCCCAAGGTGCTTAGTAAATGCTGAGCTGTAGTTGGATGAACTGTATCCGTAGCCCAAGCCAATATTGGTAATACTATTGTTGGTATTAGTGCCTAGCACAATGGCACTGTCTTCCATTTTCAAACGCTTTATTAACGAGTAAATGCTTTCGCCAGTAGACTTTTTAAATAATCGACTAAAGTGAAATTTTGATAAATTGCAATGACTTGCAACTTCTTCTACTCCTAGGTCACTGGTTAGGTTGTTGAAAATGTACTCAATGGCATTGTTAATGGTCTTATTTGTTATTTCCATATAAAAGTCGTTTGTATATCAATAACTTGTTTGTTTTCGAATAAAACACTTCACCCTAGTACTCTCAATACTGTTTAAATTTGGAAAGAAGAAAGCACAAATTCAGAAGTAAAGAGCTCTAAAACTTCGTATTATCGTCTATTTGGTAATGATAATGATTATCATATCAAAAAGAAAGGACATTGAGAGAACAGCTTTGAGATCATCAAATGGATTCGTTTGTTGTTTAAATTAGTTGTGGGCAAGTGTCGGGAAATCACGTGTTTTAGGATCAAAAATAGCATGACTCAGTTTTCTCAGTCTGTTCCAGAGAGCAAAACGTTAGCCTATGAAAACATGGGGAAATTTGACCAAGTGGAGATCGTTTGGAGCGACATGGACGTGCCGCGTATCCAAGCTGATAACTATGAAAGCTTAGGGTTTGGTTATGGATATGCTCATGCCCGAGATAGGTTGGTTGAGCTCGTTGGGCAGGCGATCGCAATGCGTGGTCAGCGATCGAAATATTATGGGCCAGAGGCCTTCTCAACCTTAGGTTTTCTCAAAACGACTAATCTCAACTCTGACTTAATGTTCAAACTTAGGGTTCCAGAAGAATGGGTAAAAGAAGAGCTTGAACGATTAAACCCAGAAACCCAAGATTACATTTTGGGCTATGTAAATGGCCTAAATTACTTTGTTGATAACCTCTCTAAGACACAATACCAGCAGATCGTCGGTCAAGAACCCATGGTTCGATTTGAGGTTGATGACGTTGTGCGTTTTACCATGCGTTTTGGAGTAATGAAGGAGTTGATTGAAATTGGCCCGCATTTAGTCACCACCGCCAAAGGTATCAATGTTAGGACGTCAAGCAACGGTGTATCGCCTCATGACGCGCCAGTAGAAGTCGAAGGAGGTTTTGGCAGCAATGCTTGGGCTTATGGTGGCGATGTGGTTGAAGGTGGCGGTGCTATCTTGGTGGGTAACCCCCATTCGGCTTGGCAAAGAAACCCACATCAATTACGCATTTACATGCATCAGTGTCACCTGACGATCCCAGGTGAACTTGATGTAGCAGGCTCTACTTTTTTAGGCTTTCCGCTACCACTGACTGGGTATAATGCCGATGTCTCTTGGAGCATCTTGGATGCAGCGACAGTCACACCTTACGTTCTGCAGCGAATGGAGGTTAAACATGCACGAGACTCGATTCGGTACTTGATGGATGGTGATTATCAGTCTGCGACTATGCGCAGCATCGACATTGAAATCTTGCAAGAATCTGGTGAAATTGCGACGAAGTCTTTCCAGTTTGCGCAATCTCATTTAGGGACACTTTTCAAGCTTCCTCAATCTCCAAACAAACCAGCAGGCTGGTATGCCATCACCAATCCTGGTGAGAAGAATGCGAAGGGTTTGGATCAATTTTTGTCGGCGGCTAAGGCTCGTTCGACTCGAGAGTTTATCGAGCAGATAGAACATAACCGCGGCGTACTTTGCCAACTTGTTGTAGCAGACAAGCATGGCGATGTGGGTTACGTGGTCGCGGGCAATGTTCCACCAGTCACCGACGAAGAGATGAAAGACGCTCACGTCGGTATTGAAGGCGTGGCGTTTAACGTTTTGGATGGAAGCCAAACAAAAAACTCGTTCCGTGATCAAAACCAGAGACCATTACAAGCGGGTAAGTCGTTTTATCCCAACATTGTCTCTCGAGGCATCATTCACAATACCAACAATAGCTATAAGTTCAGCGAATTTGGTCATAAGCAGCCAGACTACCCATCGGTATTTGGCCAGCATAAACAGCAACGTACATTAGCCGCTGCTAGGCTCGACTATGATCCTCGCTTGATAATGTCATATAAGCGAATGGCAGAGATCAGTTCGAACGGCAAGATAAGTGCCTTTCAGGCTCTACAGGTAGTGTTTGATAACCGCAACTACGCTGCTGAGACGTTCCTTGACTGGATTTTGACTCTAGAGCCGAGTGATTGCTCAGAGGCAACAAAGCATGCATTTCAGGTATTAGCAAACTGGGATCGAAGGAACAACGCGGAGAGTCGTGGCGCACTATTGTTCCATCAGCTTTGGAGTAAGCTAGTTCAGGCCAAGCTGGTTAGGGTGACGGGATTTGGTGACCCAGAAGTGGACTCAGAGATCTCAACTACATCACAAAGCCAGAAAGTGATATTGGGAGCACTGGCACAGTCAGTGACAGAGTTAGAGCAACTGGGTTTTGCTCTAGATTCTGAGTGGGGAAGCGTCCTCTATCAGAACGCAGATAAACACCCAATAGCCATGCACGGTGGATCTTACGAGCAAGGTATTCTCAACGGAGAAATGCCTGCGGAATTAACTCGTGACGGCTTCGCCTACATCTTGTTTGGCACTGCCTATCTTCAGCTAACTCAATGGCAGGATGGTGCGATTTCCCCACAGGTGTTATTAGCACATGGTCAGCGTGACGGTGTAGATTCAAAAGCGCGCACACGTCAGTTAAAAATGTTCCTTGATAAAGAGCTATACCCAATGCCGTATAGCTCAACGGAGTGGGAGAGCGTCAACATTGCCAATAAAGTTACGATCACAGGAGCAGACCAAGCTCGCTAATCTAATCCAATTAACTCGTTATGTTTAACGTATCTACTTATGAGTTTACATTATTGATGAAAAATACAATTTTAGTTTTGGTCGCTTTGCTCTCTGTGACCACTTCAACAATCGCACTCGCATGGCCCAAGAGCTTTGTTAATGCAGATGGAAGTACCACAACGATTCCAAGCAAGCCGATTAGGGTGCTATCGACCTCAGTCACTGTCACGGGGACCTTACTCGCCATTGATGCACCTTTAATTGCAACGGCTACGGATACGACTGGCAGATATTTTGGACAATGGCGGTCAGTTGCTAATCAACGTGCTGTAAAGAAATTGTGGCCTGCTGGTAGCGTGGATTTGGAATTAGCCTACCTTGAGCAGCCGGATCTGATAGTTGTATCTAAATCTGGAGCTGACTCGGCGCTTAATCAAGTTGAAGATCTTCGCTCTATTGCCCCAACCATTATTGTCGATTACAGCACTCAATCGTGGCAGGAATTAGCCAAGCAACTGGGTGTTGCCTTGGGTAATGAAAAGCATGTTGAAAAGACGGTCGCTGACTTTGACCAGCTGGTTGCAGATGCTAAGGCTCAATTAAATTTGCCTGATGGGAGAGCGAACATTATTAGCTACCATGGCCCGGGGGTGACCAGTGCAGTAGCAAAAACAGAAGGGGCGCATGGACTATTACTTTCGGCACTGGGGTTTGAGATCGAATCACCGGATGATGGTTGGCATACCGGACCAACCTTTCATAGCGATTTTGTACTGGTTAACTATGAAAAGTTGACCGAACTTAGCGCTGAAACAAGCTTTTTACTTGAAGCTTCTGATGAGCGAGCTCAGAGTTTGATGTCGGATGTGGTATTGGCAAATTTACCTTCGGTGAAAAAACAGCAAGTTTATGGACTAGGGGAGAGTACGTTTCGAGTGGATCTCTATAGCTCCAGAGAGATCATCAAAAATATGCTTGGGCGATTTGGTCGTTAGGTCAACAGCCTCGAGAGTGTCAGAAACGGTATTTCTATTGAAATGAATCAACTAGTTCAACCTGTTGCTCGAAGAAATCAACGACCAGTAAACATGGGGTTAGTTGCTGCTCTTATCAGTTTGCCAGCTTTAATGCTAATCAGCATATTTGTTGGATCCCGAGATATTGCAGTGGCAACAACTCTAGAAGCGCTTGTTCATTTTGATGGCAACAACTCTCAACACCTCATTGTTCATCATTTGCGTATTCCAAGAACCTTGTTAGCCGTAGTTGTGGGCGCAGCGCTGGGTGTTTCAGGCGTCATCATGCAAGCGCTCACTCGAAACCCTTTATCTGATCCAGGGATCCTTGGGGTGAATGCAGGGGCGATGACCATGATTGTGCTGGGCATCTCTCTATTCGGGCTGACAAGCTTATCAACTTATGTGTGGTTAGGATTGTTAGGTGCGGCAATTACTGGGTCTATGGTCTACCTCATTGCTGGCAAAGGGCGAAAGGTCGATACAGTGCGAGTTGTCCTATCAGGCACGGCCTTAACGATTATGCTATTAGCCATTACTAGCCTAATCACCATTAACAGCCATCAAGAAGTCTTTCACCAGTATCGACATTGGTCGGTTGGCTCATTGCAAGGGCGAGGCTATGACGTGCTGTCTCCCGTTTCTCTATTT
This sequence comes from Vibrio sp., assembly GCF_984391705.1. Taxonomy (NCBI): domain Bacteria; kingdom Pseudomonadati; phylum Pseudomonadota; class Gammaproteobacteria; order Vibrionales; family Vibrionaceae; genus Vibrio; species Vibrio sp. The sequence goes on from NZ_CFHWOM010000037.1 coordinate 24,542, forward strand.
ATTGCGGTAGGTCTGCTGTTGTCATTGGCGTTAGCTAAGCCTCTAAATTCAATTGTATTGGGCTTTGAAAAAGGCGTGACGCTGGGTGTTAACCCGACATTTGTTTGGGTGGGTGCATTTATTGTTGTGACAATATTGGCGGGCAGTGCGACGGCAGCGGCGGGCCCCATCAGCTTTCTTGGTTTGACAGCACCTCATATTACCAAGTTAATTGTTGGCACCGATCATAAAAAACTCCTACCTGCCTGTATGCTGATTTCAGCTTTATTGCTACTTATTGCCGATATATTGGGCCGTCTTGTCGGTTATCCGGATGAAATAAGCGCAGGCATCATGGTGGCATTAATCGGCGGACCATTCTTCTTGTACTTAATTAGGCGTTAGTGTGTTTACTGTTACTAAGGTACTTTCCTCTCAATATTTGTACGCCTTGCGATACAAATCAGCGTCGGTTGTCGTAAACATAAAGAATGTATCGATAGCAGCGATCATGGTTTTAAGTTTATGTGTTCTTACTTTGTTCGCTCTCAGTGTGGGTAAACTACCGATTACTGTTCATCAGGTGCTGGCGGTTTTATGGTCTTCGGAGGGCGCTGAGGCAGGCTTTCAAGCCAAAATACTGTGGGATATCCGTTTGCCGAGAGTGATCACTGCTGTATTTGCAGGCGCAGCACTCGGGGGGGCTGGCGCGATTTTTCAATCTATCTCGCGTAACCCATTAGGTTCTCCCGACATTATCGGGTTTACCTCAGGAGCGGCAGCTGGTGCTCTCATCCAAATCATCTATTTTGCTGGTGGCTCTGTTCAAATAGCGCTTGGAGCGATTGTCGGCGGTCTAGCAACTGCTTTGGTAGTGCTGCTTCTATCTTATCAAGGCGGCACCATCAAGCGACAAAATCTGGTGTTAACGGGTATTGGTGTTGGTGCGATACTCAGTGCATTTAACGGCCTACTGTTGGTTAAAGGAGAGATAGATAGTGCGATTACGGGTAACTTATGGTTGGCTGGGTCGCTTCATGCCAGAACATGGGATCATGCAGTTGCAGTGTTTGCTGGAGTGATCTTGTTGTTGCCGTTAGCCAAGCTCTTTACAGCGGAAATGGCCGGATTAGAGCTCGGTGAGTTACGTGCCCAGTCGATAGGTGTTCGGGTCTTAAAATTACGCCTGATAATGACGTTAATCGGTGTCGCACTCGCGGCATTAGCAACTGCTGCTACTGGACCAATTGCATTTATCGCTTTAGCTGCTCCGCAGCTGATGGTTCGGTTAAGAAACACCTCAGGCTTACCCATAATTTCTTCGGCGCTGATGGGCGCGTTGATACTGCTGATTTCCGACCTTATTACTCAACTAATTCCAATTGATGTGAACTTACCAATAGGAAGAGTGTGCGGAATTATTGGTGGGTTTTATTTACTTTGGCTTATCACCAGAAGCCGATAATTAATAACGTGTTATGACTATTTTGGATTCTGTAATGGATGGACACCCAACACTTCGTGCTGAAAATCTCACGCTTGGATATGGCTCAAAAATCATATGTGAAGCTCTCGATGTGACTATACCAACTGGGCAGTTAACGGTCATTGTTGGACCAAATGGCTGTGGAAAGTCGACTCTTCTAAAAAGTCTATGCCGCTTATTGAACCCAAAGCAGGGTAATGTCATTCTCAATGGCGATCAGATCCAGCGCATGCCAAGCAAAGAGGTCGCTAAACTATTAGGTTTCCTGCCTCAAAGCTCACCCACTCCAGAACGGGTGACGATTGAAGAGTTAGTTTCACGTGGTCGCTATGCGCATCAAGGGCTGTTTAGCCAGTGGAGCATAGAAGACGAGCAAGCGGTTAAACAAGCGATGCAAGTAACACGTATTGAAGAGTTTGCCGAGCATACGGTTGATGCTTTATCTGGCGGCCAACGGCAGCGGGTCTGGATTGCAATGCTACTGGCACAGCAAACTCCCATTCTAATGTTAGATGAGCCGACGACCTATTTAGATATCTCTCATCAATTAGAGTTGCTTGAGCTATTTAAAAAGCTCAAACAACAGCTAGGGCATACAGTCGTTGCTGTGCTGCATGATCTGAACCAAGCTTGCCGTTACGCCGATAACCTGATTGTATTGAGTTGCGGGGAGATTGTTGCTCAAGGTCCACCAGATGAAGTTATGACCGAGTCTTTGGTTAAGCATGTGTTCGGTCTAGACAGCGTAATTATTCCTGATCCAGTCACAAGCTCGCCTATGATCGTCCCCAAAGCTCCCTTGATAGCAGATGTCGTATGAGCCGAATTTAATGGGGTTCTGAACTTCTGTGCCCATATAAAAAGATAGCATCCTAATTTGGCCTGATGAGTGTTCTTTGAATCATCGGGTTTTTCGCCATTCTACCTACTGTAAAACTCTCAAAGTTCACCAACGTAGTAGCTTTTCGCCACTCAATGCGCTTACCCGTACAAAAAGCACAAATTCAGAAGTATGTACTGGAGACCCTTAGTAATATACGGCTCACCAATGAGAATGATTATCAAAATCACAAGTTCTATAACAAGATAATTAGGCCATAAAAATCAGAGGAATGGATGACCAGTAGTAATCCCTAATCTGGGTTAACCACTTGTTTAATGCATGACCTTATTACAATTGTCACGTGACTCACGTGTCGGAAAATTAATAAAGCAGTGCGACGACGTGCCCTCACGAATTAAAAATCGAGGCAACGCAAGCCATCAGTGCTCGTAAAACGGCGTCCTACAAACTCTAGGAGAATGACCAAATGGAATCATCACGCATGGAGCGCTTAGCTAAAAGCCAACAGAACGGACTCCCTCTTAATGCCTTAGCAGCATCAATTGCTGTTGCCTGTGTTGGTATGCCGGCAGGGTTTGCCATTGCCGCTGAAGAGATCAAAGACAGTACAGTACCTATTATGGTGGTATACGGCGACAAATCTGAACGTTCACTCCAAGAAACCAGCGCTAGTGTTGTCGTTTATGACCAAGACTCAATGGAGGAAAAGGGCATTAGTACGACTCAGGACTTACTGAGAATGAGCCCAAACATTGTTGATACTGGCTATGGTAACCAGATTGCGACAGTACGAGGGGTTGATGGCTCCGGACCTGGGGTGGGGGCTGCTGCTTTCATTTCAGGTTCAAAACCGAGGCTAAATGTCTCTTTAGATGGACGAGCACTTACCTACAATGAACTTGCTTATGGGCAAAACTCAATGTGGGATATGCAGCAGGCAGAGGTTTATCTTGGCCCCCAAAGTTATATTCAGGGCCGAAACTCCATTGCCGGTACGGTAGTATTGAAATCCAACGCCCCTGTTTTTGAGCGTCAGTTTTCAGCTAAAGGCGGTGTAGGAAACAATAGCTTCAAGCAGACCGCCATCATGTATAACGATGTTCTAGTGGATGATCAGGTCGCATTTCGTATTAGTGCTGATAGGCAGTATCAAGAAAGTTCAGTCGCACTGGTTAGTTACGAGCCTGCGGGTGATTCCAAAGAAATAGAATCAAATGTTGTTCGAGCTAAGTTACTGGTTGAGCCAAGTAAAATCTCAGATCTGTCTTCAACGCTGAGCATTTCATACAATGACCATCGTGCTCCACAGGGGGAGTATGAGCCTGATGACTCGCCGTTTGCCCCGTTCCCTTCGAAGCGTCCGGTGTCTGAAGGAAATACGAATAGCTATGTTTGGGATGTGACTTATGGTTTGACACCTAACGTTGAACTTGCATTTAACACCAACTATAGCGACTTTGAAATCAAACGTATTGTTCCGACAGGTGATAGATTCACTGCAGAAATTCAAGGTAAGGAATACCATATCGAGCCAACGCTTAGATATGTCTCTGATTCAGAGCAACTGGATCTTCTAGTTGGGGCGAGATATTTCAGTAATAGCCAAGATGACTTTATTGATGGCATGGGTTCCTACGAGGATCAAACCAAGACTCAATCGGCTTACTTACAAGCCATTTATAACCTCACCCCAAGCTTGGTACTAACAGCGGTCGGGCGCTACGAAAGTGAGAAACGTTTTAGGAAGGGGGGGGATGGCCCGTTTGCTTTAGAGCTTGATAAGACCTATGACGATTTCTTACCTAAGTTAGCTTTGGCGTGGCACTCAAATAAAAACAATACCTTTGGTGTGAGCGCCTCAAAAGGGTTTAGCACAGGTGGTGCTGGCGTTGATTTCATTGCACGGTCTACGTACATGTTTGAAGAAGAGTCCGTTTGGAACTATGAATTCTTTACGCGTCATCGCTTAATGGATCAAAGCCTGCAGCTGACAACTAATGTGTTCTATAACGATTACGACAATTTGCAACAGTTAACTGGCGCAGAGATCTCGAATTTGGATGATGCCAAATCTTATGGCGTTGAGGCCACAATGGATTGGTATGCAACACAAGCATTGAGTGTTTTTGCCAACATGGGCCTATTGAAAACTGAAATCAGCGATAACACGCAGAGTATCTATGATGGCAAAGAGTTTTCTCGTGCGCCAGGATTTACAGGAGTCGCTGGACTGAACTATTGGATCGGTGATTTTGAGTTTAATGGTAACGTTCAGTACGTTGGTGATTACTACTCAACGACGGACAATGATGAAATAGGAAAGATCTCTGGTTACACCACAGCAAATGCTTCGATTTCTTATTTCTTCGATTACGGTCATGCCAAGTTATTTGCGAATAACCTATTTGATTCTGACGACGTGATCCTCTATGAAGCTAGAGGCGTGGTATATACAGATTCTCCGTTACTACAAAAAGCGCGCACAGTAGGCTTATTAGTGCAGCTTGATTTTTAAATCCAAACTCAGGCCAGCATTGAAGATGTTGGCCTTTTTTGAGTGTTCATTTATGTTTCAAACTCCACTTTTTGCTGACGCACATGACAAAAAAATTGAAACAGAGAGCGGTACGCTATTAGGAAGCGTTAACCGCGGTACCAATATCTCAGTGTTTAAGGGTATTCCTTTTGCTGCGCCACCAGTCGGTAATCTACGCTGGGCTGCACCTGAACCTGTTAAAAAGTGGCAAGGTGTCCGCAGTGCCAAGGAATACGGCGCGTCAAGTATTCAAACGCTGCCTGAAAAAGGGTCTTTCTATCAAAAAGAGTTTCTGCCTAAACCTCATGTGTATAGCGAGGATTGTTTGTATCTCAATGTTTGGGCGCCAGAAGCAATTGATAACGAATCGTTACCGGTTTTGGTGTGGTTTTACCCAGGCGGTTTTGTTTGGGGGTCGGGCAGTGATGACTCCATTGATGGTACAGCGCTTGCCCAAAAAGGCGTGGTGGTGGTTACCATTAACTACCGAGTCGGTGTAATGGGGTTTATGGCGCATCCGGAATTAACACAGGAATCGCCAAATCACACATCAGGAAATTATGGCTTACTTGATCAAATCGCAGCGTTGAAATGGGTGCAGCGCAATATCGGTCAGTTTGGTGGTGATAAGGGTAACGTCACTATTTCAGGACTTTCAGCGGGTGCAATCAGCGCACATTTATTGTCCGCATCGCCGAAAGCAAAAGGGCTATTCCACAAGATTATTGCACAAAGTGGCTCAGTATTTGCGATGAAAGGTCATGCAACGCTTGAAAGTAATGAAGCATCAGGAATTCGATATGCGAACAGTTTAGGCGTGACTTCTATTCGCCAACTTAGAAAGCTCTCACCTGAAGAGTTGATGGCACAACCCTATAAAGCGTGGCCAGTTGTTGATGGCTGGCTGCTTACCGAGAGCGTATCTAACGTATACGATAAAGGGCAGCAACTTGATGTGCCTATGCTGATAGGTGGTACTTCAGAGGAAGCGGCGACAATTCCTTATGATGTCGTCAAGTTAGACTCATTTGAATGCTGGGCGAAAAGCTTATTTGGTGACTATGCACAAGAGTATTTAAAGCTATATCCAGCCAAAACAGACGGTCAAGCATGGGCTAACTTTGTTTCGATAAAAACAGAGTCAATCCACTGGGGGACGCGAAAGTGGGCATTTCAGCAAAATAAGTCGGGCACTGAACCTATTTATCTTTATTCATTTAGTAAGGCCCCTCCTGGTGAGTTTAGCTCGCAGCACGGAGCGTACCACATGGGCGATTTAGTCTATGCCTTTAATAATCTTGATACCGTTGATAGACCTTGGGCTAAAGAGGATAGGGAGCTGGCTGAATTGATGTCGAGCGCTTGGGTCAACTTTGCTAAAACAGGTAATCCGAATGGCGGTCAATTGCCTTTATGGCCTGCGTACTCGAGTAAAGATGATGTGATCATGGTATTTGACAGTACGACCGAAGCAAAAGTTGATATGCGAAATAAGGTATTGCACCGATTGTTCGACAAAGAGTTTGCAATGAACAAAGGATATTTGAAGTTGTAACGTTAAAGCCAAGTGGTATTAAATTGGATGTGGTGGTAAGTGCAATCAGCTGGTGTTATGTCAAATATTTAAAGCAGAGCCGGTAGCACCGGCTCCTTTTACAAGTAAAGAGTTACTTGTTTTCGTTTAAGTAATCTAATACAACTTCATGGTGAGTCTTGGTCTTGAACTTATTGAAGACGTGCTCAATAACACCTTCTTCATTAATCAAGAAGCTAATACGGTGTAGGCCATCGTATATTTTGCCCATAAACTTCTTCTCGCCCCAAACGCCAAACTGTTCAGCGACAGCATGGTCTTCATCAGATAGCAACGTGAAGTTTAGGTCATCGCGCTCAATGAATTTCCCTAAGCGCTTAACAGGATCGATACTCACACCTAGTACCACAACATTGTGCGCATCAAGCTCGGCTTTTACATCGCGCAGACCTTGCGCTTGGACGGTACAACCTGGCGTCATGGCTTTAGGGTAAAAGTAAAATAACACCTTTTTACCGGCAAAATCATTGAGTGACACAGTATTGCCATCTTGGTCCAATAGCGAAAAAGCCGGTGCTGGCGAGCCTGCAGTTAACGTGTTCATTTAGATTCCTTTTTATAGACTGTTTTTTATGAAGTTAAGTGAGCCTTGTACGGCTAATCGCTGGCAAAGTTCATCAAATTCTTCTTGCAGTTGCATTATGTTTCGCTCGGAGTCAACACTTGCAGTGATCGCAATATGGAACTGGTCTGACTCTGCGCCGACCTTGTCTTTGTTGATAGTCTGCGCACTAAGCGATGACATACCAATCTCTTTGTCAGCAAAGAACTGAGTAAAATACTCAGTTAAGCCAGGTTTGTCGTCAGACTCAACAAACACTTCCATAGTGTAAGAAGTATCTAGAGGCGCATGGGTTGAGGTGCGCTTCATGATTGTAATGAGGTTGTGCTCTTGGCCAAGCAGCGGAAGAGTTGTCTCAACACGTGTGACGGCTGCGTTATTGCCAGAAAGTAGCATTATCAGGGTGAATTCATTGCCAAAGAGAGCAATGCGACTGTCAACAATGTTGCATCCAGACTGAGTGACCAGGTGAACAACTTGGTTGCACACACCTGGGCGATCGGTTCCGACCGCAGTAATCACCAAATGTTGAGTCATAGTCTCACTTATTATCTTGTTAGGATTATTAATTCGTTAGCTTAGCACAGATGACGGTGATAAAAATGGTATGAGCACGCTTTAGAATCATTTTTGTACAATTGAAATTGCGTCCTGATTTTCCTTACTCGGTACTGACAAAGCTTCAAATAAAAGGCGTAACTTGCCAAATATCTAACATATGATAAATATTCATTCATTTAGGCGGTTTAAGCGCAGTTAATCGCTTGTCTTTTTCAATCGCCTTACAGTACCATGCAGAAAGTAACAAATGAGGGAGAAGGACATGTTTTCAGGAAGTATCGTAGCGTTAATTACACCGTTTAATCATGATGGCGAAGTAGACTATGTTAGCTTGAAGAAGCTTGTCGACTATCATGTAGCCGCGGGCACAGATGGTATCGTTGCTGTCGGCACCACGGGTGAGTCTGCAACGTTAACTATTGAAGAGCATGTCAAGGTTGTCTTAAAAACCGTGGAATTTGCAGAAGGCCGTATTCCTGTGATTGCGGGTACAGGTGCAAATGCAACACATGAATCAGTAACGTTTAGCCGTTTGTTGAATAACTCTGGCATTGTAGGTTGCCTGAGTGTGACGCCTTACTATAACAAACCAACTCAGGAAGGTTTGTTCCAACACTATAAAGCCATTGCTGAAGAGAGTGATGTGCCTCAGATCCTTTACAATGTCCCAGGGCGTACAGCCGTTGACTTGTTGCCTGAAACCGTAGCGCGTTTATCTGAAATTGACAGCATTGTTGCTTTGAAAGATGCGACGGGTGATTTAGGAAGAATTGCGATTCATCGTGAACTTTGTGGCGAAGATTTTATCTTACTAAGTGGCGATGATGCGACAGGCCTTGAATTTGTAAAACAAGGCGGTCAAGGTGTGATCTCTGTAACAAACAACATTGCTGCTGAAGATATGGCGAAAATGTTCAGACTTGCAAAAGAAGGCAAGTTTGAAGAAGCGGAAATTATTAACCAACGCTTGATGCCTCTGCACAAAAACTTGTTCATTGAGTCGAGCCCAATTCCAGTGAAATGGGCAGCACACAAGATGGGGTTAATTGCAAATGGTGACCTTCGCCTGCCGCTGACAGAGTTGTCAGAGAGTGCTCGCCCTATCGTGGCGCAAGCGATGACAGAAGCCTGCATCTACTAATTTAGGAAGAATTGCCGAAGAACACTCTTCGGCATTTACTTATCAGGAGTTTCAATGAAATTGTCTCACCAGCTAGTTCTCAGTTCGCTAGCTGTTTTTGTTTTAACAGCATGTTCTGGTAACGCAACTCAGCGCCGTCAGGCGAAAGATGACTTTGAGTATCTAGATACCCCAGCGCTAGAAGAGTGGAAGATCCCTGAGGATGCAACACCTCAGTTTTACACCAATTACAAAATCCCTCAGGGAGAGTTTGCAGGCGGAATCGGTAAAGAAGTTGATATTCGCCCACCACAGCAAGTTCTGGAGTTGATCCCAGGGGCGCGAGCAGAGCGCAAACAGGGTGAAACCACACTGTGGCTGTTGCGCGAAAGTGAACTTGATACGGTTTGGGCTACCGCACTTAAGATGTTGGAAGAGCAAAACATAGCGATTCGCGAACAAACAGCAACTCGTGTTGAGACGGATTGGGTCATTTGGAAATCAGAAGACGAAGATAACGAGCTAGGCGCTCGTTACGAAATCGATCGTGTGAAAGCTGGTGGTCGACATGGCTTTAAAATCTCTTTGATTGATTGGAAAGAAGCCGGTAAAGAGATGGCTGTGACCCAGACCAACAAAGAACGTTACAATGCGCTGATGACTAACTTGGTAACTGCACGCTACGATCTGGACTTGCGTGAAGAAGCGGCAAGAAAAGCGCAAGAGTTGGTAAAACACATCCCAATCACCATGGGCTCAGACCGCAGTGGCTTCCCTGTGATTATTGCGCGTACACCATACAACGTACTTTGGCAGCGCTTGCCTAGATTGCTACCAAATATGGGCTTTACCATTGAGGAGCGTAATCAATCTCAAGGTACTGTTAAAGCGAAATACGCATCACCAGATGATGAGTTTTGGACAGAAATCGGCGTTAAGCCAATTGGTTTAAGTTCAGGTACTTACACCTTCTTGTTTGGTGACTTGGGTAACCGTACGTCAATTAACGTAACGGATTCCTCAGGTAAGCCAGTGGAAGAAGAATTACTGAAAGATATGGTGCCAGTATTGAGCGCTGTAGCGGGTAAAAACAACCAAGAGTAATTTACCGTTACGCTGAGATAATAAAAAAGCTGACTTAGTTTCCTAAGTCAGCTTTTTTTGTGTTTCTATTGGCCTAAAGGGTCATAGCTGCAATCCAACCAAAGATGATCAGTGGGATATTGTAGTGAACAAAAGTAGGGACTACCGTTTCCCAAATGTGTTCATGTTGACCATCAGCGTTTAGGCCTGACGTTGGGCCCAAAGTAGAATCAGAAGCTGGTGAGCCCGCATCACCGAGTGCAGCAGCGGTACCAACAAGTGCGATAGTAGCCATTGGCGAAAATCCAAATGCAGCGGCAAGTGGTACGTAGATGGTCGCAAGAATTGGAATTGTCGAGAATGATGAACCAATCCCCATAGTAACCAGAAGACCAACGACTAGCATCAGCAAAGCGGCCATAGGCTTGTTGTCGCCAATGCTAGTTGAAAGGGCTTCTACCAGAGACTCTACTCCGCCGGTTTGCTTCATTACCGCTGCGAAGCCTGCTGCTGCAATCATGATGAAACCGATCATCGCCATCATATGAACACCTTTGGTAAAGACATCGTGTGTTTCTTTCCACGCGATCACGCCACCGAAGGTAAATACCATAAATCCAGCAAGGCCACCGATAATCATTGAGCCCGTTGACAGTTGAACTGACAAAGCAGCAACAATACCCGCAGCGGCAACCCAAATATTCTTTTTATTAATGCCTTTAGGCGTTTCTTCAATATGAGTCAACTCAGTTTCTTTATATTCACGTGGCTTACGGTAGCTGAAGAAAATGGCTGTAAGTAAGCCAAAAATCATGCCCGCCGCAGGTAGTAGCATTGCGACAGGAACCTGACTAGCAACGACATTTTCTAGACCATTGTCATGCAAGTTCTTTAACAGGATATTGTTTAAGAAAATGCCACCAAATCCGACTGGTAAAACCATGTAAGGAGTGACGAGACCAAAGGTCAACACACAAGCGATCATGCGTCGATCAAGTTTCAGCTTAGCGAATACGCCCAGTAGAGGTGGGATTAAAATTGGAATAAAGGCGATATGTACAGGCACAATGTTTTGTGACGACATCGTTACGAGCACTAGTGCAATAAGTACAGCATACTTAAGGCCTGTAGAGGCTGTACCATTTTCTTGGCCGTGGATGCGTTTGATAACGCTGTTGGCAAGAAGGTCGGTAATACCAGATTTTGAGATAGCGACGGCAAAAGTACCAAGCATGGCGTAGCTTAGTGCGATCGTTGCACCGCCCCCGAGACCGCTTTCAAAAGCAGCAATAGCGTCGTTAAGGCTCATGCCTGCAACTAAACCACCAACGATGGCACTGAATGTGAGGGCGACCACGACATTCACGCGCATCAGTGCTAGTAACAGCATGATACATACGGAAATAACAACAGGATTCATAGTTCTCTCATTTGTTGTGTTTACTTATTCATTATTATTGTCAGCATCAGACTCAACGAGTGGCCAGCCGCCAAGGGCTTTCCACTTGTTAACGATGCCGCAAAAAAGCTCTGCCGTTTTTTGAGTATCATAGAGAGCAGAGTGGGCTTCTTTGTTGTCAAATTCCATCCCCGCGGTTTTACACGCTTTAGCTAAAACAGTTTGGCCATAAGCCAGACCGCTTAAAGTCGCGGTGTCGAATGTTGCGAAGGGATGGAAAGGGACTCGTTTAAGCTTGCTACGTTCACTGGCTTCCATAACGAAGCTATGATCAAATTGAGCGTTATGGGCGACAATGATTGCTCGGCTGCAGTCTGCCGCTTTTTGCTCTTTGCGTACCAGCTTGTATATTTCTTTGAGGGCTTCTGATTCAGGAATAGCGCCACGAAGTGGGCTATATGGGTCGCGCAGACCAATAAAATCCAGCGCTTCTTTTTCAATATTTGCGCCTTCAAATGGCTCAACATGGAAGTGAATAGTGGAAGCAGGCTGGAGATCACCGTTTTCGTCCATTTTTAGGGTGACGGCGCAGATTTCTAATAGTGCATCGGTTTTGGCGTTAAACCCTGCGGTCTCAACGTCAATGACTACCGGGAAATAGCCTCGAAATCGTTTTTTTAGCGTCAGTGCTTCGTTTTCTACAGTCATGTTGGTCTAATATTATGTGACAAGGGCAGCATTATTGCAGATTCTTTAAGCAAGCAAAACCGCATTGTCGAATTAATCACGAAGCTTTATTGATGGATTTGTTTGTTCTTTCTTTAGGCATAGTTACAGGGAGATTGGCGAGCTTCTTGCATTAACACTAACGTATCTATTGAGTGCGGCAAAATTACGCCTCAAATCATGCTGTATAAGAGAATCAACACACTATGAAAAAGCTGTTTGCTACCGGACTGACATTGACATTAGCCTCTATTGCTAATCATAGCTTTGCGATGGACGTACGTTACGTGGCGTCCCCACAACAGTCTCAATGGCAAATGATAGCGAACACGCCGTTGGAGTGTCGTATGGTTCACCCCATTCCAAATTATGGCGATGCCGTATTCTCATCCCACGCGAGCAAAAAGATAAATTTGGATTTCGAGCTCAAGATGAAGCGCCCTATGGGTAAAACTCGAGATGTTTCGCTAACATCAATGCCGCCAGCTTGGCGACCAGGCGAAGGGGCAAATCGCATTACCAATATCCGATTTTTCCAACAGTTTGATGGTTATGTCGGAGGTCAAACCGCGTGGAGCATCTTAAGTGAGCTAGAAAAAGGGCGTTACCCAACATTTAGCTACCAAGAGTGGCAAAGTCGTGATGAACGAGTTGAAGTCGCTCTATCGTCTGTTTTGTTCCAGAGCTCCTACAATGTGTTTAGTGACTGTATTGCTAACTTACTGCCATATAGCTTTGAAGACATTGCTTTTACGATACTTCACTACGATAGAACCAGCGTCGAACTGAACAAACAGTCCCAGAAGCGATTGGCTCAGATAGCTGAGTATATTCGCCACAATCAGGATATCGACTTAGTACTGGTTTCAACCTACACCGATGCAGAAGATACAAAGAGCGCAAGTCAAAACTTATCAGAAAGACGAGCTGAAGTGCTGCAAAATTACTTTAAATCATTAGGGCTGCCAGAAGATCGCATTCAAGTGCAGGGGTATGGTAAGCGCCGGCCAATTGATGACAATGCCTCACCGATAGGAAAAGATAGAAACCGACGAGTGGTGATTTCGTTAGGCAGAACACAGGTATAGATATTCACAAAAAGAGCCAGCAAATGCTGGCTCTTTTACATTTTGATGTGTTGTTTAGTTTAGACGGAATTTGGCGATTAGATTACAGTTGGTCGCAGTGTCGATGTCTTGAACTAGCTGGGCTATCTTTGGATTTGGGTGACGCTTCATAAATTCTATTAGCGCTTTCTTACAGCAACCCATCGAGTCGATGAACGCGTCGCAATCACTATTTGGACATTGAGGTACCAGAGTGAGGACTTTTTCTGAAGCGAGTTGCAGATACTTGAGTTCATATTTTACATCACCCATCTGGCGCCAGAACATCGCCATGTTGTGACAAGAAATCACTGAAATCATTAGTCGGTCTTCAACGTCGACTTCGTTTGCTTCGCCAATACGTTCACTTAGCGTCAAAGCTTGTTGGTAGTGAAGGATACTTCGCAAGTGATCCTCATCATTCATTGCCATATCTGCAAGCAATGTATGTTTCTCCCACTCTGCAATTCCCATGTTCTCAACCTCCTCGATATGAATAGATTGAGATTAAATGATAATTATTATCAAGTAAAGACTAAAAAATAAGACAGCGCATTGCTGTCTTATAGAATTGTCGGCTTGGAAGGCTTAGCCTTCTAGCCCAGCAGAAGCTGATTTGTTTTGAATGAGCTCGATCATGTAGCCATCTGGGTCTTTCACGAAAGCAATATGAGTCGAACCGCCTTTTACTGGTCCTGGCTCTCGAGTGACATTACCACCGGCTGCTTTAATCGCGTCACACGTTGTATAGATATCGTCAACACCAATCGCAATGTGACCAAAGGCGGTGCCTAAATCGTATTCGCTTGTGCCCCAGTTGTAGGTCAACTCAATGACTGCGCCTTGAGATTCATCTCCGTAGCCAAGGAATGCGAGCGTGTACTCATATTGCTTATTTTCATTGGTTCGAAGTAAGTTCATACCCATAACTTCAGTGTAGAACTTGATCGACTTATCGAGATCTCCCACTCGTAGCATGGTGTGTAGAATGCGTCCGTTTGACATTGCTGACTCTCCTAGTTTTCTGGATAGACTTTTTCTTTAAATTCGCATAAATCTTCAATAATACAGCTACCGCAGCGAGGCTTGCGCGCGACGCACGTGTAGCGGCCATGAAGAATTAACCAGTGATGGACATCCAATTTGAATTCTTTCGGCACAACTTTAAGCAGTTTCTCTTCCACTTGGTCGACATTTTTGCCCATGGCAAACTTAGTACGATTGGAGACTCGATAAATATGAGTATCAACAGCGATAGTCGGCCAGCCAAATGCAGTATTGAGTACCACGTTCGCCGTTTTACGACCAACGCCAGGAAGCGCTTCGAGTGCTTCACGGTTTTCAGGTACTTCGCCACCATGTTGGTCTATTAAGATCTTACAGGTCTTAATGACGTTCTCGGCTTTTGAGTTAAATAATCCAATCGTCTTGATGTACTCTTTGACGCCATCAACATCTAGGTCCAACAAGCCTTGTGGTGTATTGGCGACCGGATACAACTTATCGGTCGCTTTGTTGACGCTTACATCGGTTGCTTGAGCAGAAAGTAGTACCGCAATCAAGAGTTCAAAAGGGGTGCTCCAGTTAAGCTCAGTTTGTGGATTTGGATTATCTGCTCTCAACCGTTCTAAGATTTGACGGCGTTTATCTTTATTCATGTGAGGCTGCTTTCCAGTGTACTTTTATTATTAGTTTGTTACTCGCGCTCGCTCAATCGTCGGTTTTTCTTGTTTTGGTTGACGTGCGGCAAGCTGCTTATCAATGATGTTCTTCAATGCGATCAGTAATCCTACACCAATGAATGCGCCTGGCGGGAGTAGAGCAAGTAAGAAGCTATTGTCGAATTGGAAGACTTCAATTCGCAGCGCCTTGGCCCAATCTCCAAGTAACAGATCTGCGCCATCAAATAGGGTGCCAATACCAATTAACTCACGCATCGCGCCCAGTAGTACCAAGACACTTGTCATGCCCATGCCCATCCAGAAACCATCTTGCGCGGAAGGTAGCACATCGTTTTTTGAGGCAAAAGCTTCGGCGCGGCCGATGATGATGCAGTTAGTCACGATTAACGGAATGAATATACCCAGTGACAGATAAAGCCCATAAGCGTATGCATTCATTAAAAGTTGAACGCAGGTTACCAACGCGGCGATGATCATAACAAATACAGGAATACGAACCTCTTTTGGTACGTAATCGCGAACCAGTGAAACAGTTACATTTGAACCAACCAGAACGAGTAGAGTCGCGATCCCAAGACCAAGTGCGTTGGTTACAGTAGAAGAAACCGCCAGCAGGGGACATAATCCTAGCAGCTGTACCAAGGCAGGGTTGTTGTCCCACATGCCATTTTTGATCAGAGTTTTATGCTCACTCATTGTTGCCTCCACAGTTTAGAGGTTGGCTGAGAATTTGTTCACGGTGTTCATTTACGTATTGAAGCGTATTTTTTACCGCTTTGACCACCGCACGCGGGGTGATGGTTGCTCCGGTAAATTGATCAAACTGGCCACCGTCTTTACGAACTTTCCAAGTGGATTCGTTTTCATCGGTCAAGGTTTTTCCGGCAAAACCTAAAATCCAATCACTGACTCGTAGATCTATTTTGTCACCCAGTCCTGGTGTTTCTTGGTGGCTCAAGATGCGCGATCCTAATACGCTACCATCTTGCTTGATGCCTACAATCAGCTTAATAGCACCATTATAGCCATCAGGCGCAATTGCTTCGATAGCAAGCGCAGAAGGTTGACCTGCAATAGTTGCCATGTAGACAGGCATCGGCTTATCAGTCCCTAAGGCTGAGTCAGAAACCAAAGTACAGGCTTGATATAAATCGTTGTCATGTAATTCGTGCGGAATCACTTGATTAAGCACGGACAACAGCTGAGCCTGCTCTTGCTGGTGGATTTGATCTTTAGTTAAGTAGTGGGTCAAGGCTACCAAGCCTGTAGAAGCACAGGCAAATACAGCAAGCACGACACCATTTTTACGAATTGCGTTTAACATGCTGCTCCTTAGTGACCGTAGGTACGAGGCTTGGTGTAGTAATCAATCAAAGGTACACACATGTTGCCCAGCAAGACAGCGAAAGCGACACCATCAGGGAAGCCACCCCAGCTACGAATAATGAATACCATAGCTCCAATAAAGGCGCCAAAAATTAACCGGCCTTTGACTGTGGTGGAGGCTGATACCGGATCTGTAGCAATAAAGAAGGCACCGAGCATGGTTGCGCCAGAGAGCAGGTGTACTATTGGTGATGCCGTTTCACCTGGGGTGAAGAGCATAAATAGGCCACTCATGACTGATAAGCCAACTAGGAAGCTAACTGGAATGTGCCAGTTGATAACTCGTAGCTTAATTAACGCCAAGCCACCAATGAGGTAAGCAAGGTTGACCCACTCCCAGCCAATTCCTGCTAGCGCGCCAAATTGAGGTTGAGAGAGTGCTTCACTTGTTGTACTACCTGTATGTAAGGCTGTCTTAAATGCATCGAGTGGCGTTGCCATGGTGATGCCATCAATCCCCGTTCTTATCTGCTGGAGTGATAGTCCATCAAGGTTAAAACCTGAAAAAATCAGCGAAAAAGCGTCTCCGACCGAGATAGAAGTGGCTTGAAGTTCACTGGGTGAAATCCAGCTCGTCATCTGAACGGGGAAGGAGATCAGCAATACGACGTAAGCAACCATTGCTGGATTAAATAGGTTTTGACCGATACCGCCGTACAAGTGTTTAGCGATCAAAATGGCGAAAATTAAGCCGATAACAACAACCCACCACGGAGAAAGAGGTGGAATAGCAATCGCAAGTAACCATGCAGTAACAAGCGCACTGTTATCTCTTAATGCGGACATAGGTGGACGTTTGCGCATTACCATGACGAGAGCTTCTAAGCTCAGTCCAACAATGATAGCGAGCCCCAATTGAATGAAAGTACCCCAGCCAAAAAAGTAGGTTTGGGCAAACAAGCCGGGTAGCGCACACAAGGCTACCCACTTCATTAGGTCAGGAGTGCTTCGACGACTGTGCGCGTGTGGTGAGCTGGCAATAAAGAAGGCCACTACTCTTTCTCCTCAAATTGTTTCTGTTCTTTTTCTTGCTGCTGAGCGGCTTTACGTGATTTAGCACGGGCAATGGCAGCTGCAACAGCCGCTTTCTTTGGATCGTCAGATTGTCCCGTTTCTTCGGCAGTCTCTTCAGTTTGAGAGTTTTCCTCTTGCTGAGCAGCTTTGCGCGCTTTAGCG
>NZ_CFHWOM010000038.1:0-37265 GCF_984391705.1 Vibrio sp.
TGCAAGCTCTACTTGATTGGGTAGAAAAACGCATACCCGCAATGAATGCGTACAAAAAGCACCTTTCTGAGTACCCAATGCCGAAAAACTTTAACTTTTGGTATTTGTTTGGCTCACTAGCGATGCTTGTTTTGGTTAACCAGATCCTAACGGGCATTTGGTTAACAATGAACTACGTTCCATCTGGTGATGGTGCATTTGCGTCAATCGAATACATCATGCGTGATGTAGAGTACGGTTGGCTACTGCGCTATATGCACTCTACTGGCGCATCAGCATTCTTCGTTGTTGTTTATCTGCACATGTTCCGTGGTCTTATCTACGGTTCATACCAGAAGCCTCGTGAGCTACTGTGGATCTTCGGTATGCTTATCTTCCTAGTGTTGATGGCAGAAGCTTTCATGGGTTACCTACTACCATGGGGACAGATGTCTTACTGGGGTGCTCAGGTAATCATCTCACTATTCGGTGCAATTCCAGTTATTGGTGATGACCTAACACTATGGATTCGTGGTGACTACGTTATCTCTGGTGCGACGCTAAACCGTTTCTTCGCTCTACACGTTATCGCACTACCAATCGTACTTCTGCTGCTTATCGTTCTACACGTACTAGCGCTACACGAGGTGGGTTCAAATAACCCAGATGGTATCGAGACTAAATTGCCTAAAGGCAAGATGGGTGACGACTACCAGACACAGTTTAAGTTCCACGATTACTACACGAAGAAATATGACATCATTGACTCAATTCCTTTCCACCCTTACGGTACCGTTAAGGATATGGTTGGTGTTGCAGGCTTCTTGTTCTTCTTCTGCTACGTGTTGTTCTTTAATCCAGAGATGGGCGGTTATTTCCTTGAGCCACCTAACTTTGAAGCAGCAAACCCACTGAAAACACCTGAGCATATTGCGCCAGTCTGGTACTTCACTCCGTTCTACGCGATTCTACGTGCGGTTCCGGATAAGTTACTTGGTGTTATCGCGATGGGTGCGTCAATTGCGGTTCTATTTGTTCTACCTTGGCTAGACCGCTGTCGCGTGCGTTCTTACCGCTACCGCAGTAAGTTCCATTTATTCAATATCATCCAATTCACGATCAGCTTTATCGCGTTAGGTATTCTTGGTGCGCTTCCAGCAACGCCAACGTACACGCTATTAGCACAGATCTTCAGCTTAGCTTACTTCATGTTCTTCGTATTACTGTATTTCTACAGTAAGAACGAAGCGACTAAGCCTCTACCAGAAAGGGTGACATTCAAATGAAAAAATGGATTGTAATTTTATTTGCAATGCTGCCTTCATTGGCAATGGCAGCGGGTGCTAACGTACCACTTGATAAAGCAAACAATGACTTGAGTGACCAAGCTTCATTGCAAAACGGTGCAAAGCTGTTTATGAACTACTGTTTTGCTTGTCACTCTACTCAGTACCAACGTTATGAGCGTGTTGCTCGTGATATCGGTATCCCAGTTGAATTGCTTAAAGAAAACCTAATCTTTGATCCTGAAGCGAAGGTAGGTGATCTAATGGTGAACGCAATTCCTCAGGAATCTGCGGCTAAATGGTTTGGTGCTCCACCGCCTGATTTGACATTAGTTGCACGTGTACGCGGTACTGACTGGCTATACACGTACTTGCGTTCTTTCTACGAAGACCCAAGTCGTCCATTTGGTGTGAACAACGTGGTTTTCCCAAGTGTTGGTATGCCACATGTGTTGGAAGAGCTACAAGGTATTCCTTCTCCAGTCTATGAAACACACATGGTTAATGGTGAAGAAGTGACTAAAGTCGTTGGTATCGAGACCGATGGTACAGGTGAGCTAAACGACGAAGAGTATGACAATGCGGTTCGCGACCTAGTGAACTTCTTAGAGTACTCCGGTGACCCAGTGAAACTAGAGCGTCACGCACTAGGCTGGTGGGTTATGGGCTTCTTAGTTATCTTCACAATCGTTGTTGTGTTGCTGAAGAAAGAGTATTGGCGTGATGTGCACTAATTGTGCTATCATACTGTGCTAATTCCCAATTTTTAAACTTAACAATGGAGGCTTAGCCTCCATTGTTTTTATATTTGTAAGTGTGCTGGAGGGCTCCATGGCTGTAGCTGCCAATAAACGTTCTGTGATGACTCTATTTTCAAGTGCATCTGATATGTATAGCCATCAGGTACGTATTGTTCTGGCTGAGAAAGGTGTAAGTGTTGAAGTAGAACTTGTAGATGAAATGAATCTGCCTGCTGAGCTTATCGAACTTAACCCATACAAGACAGTACCAACTCTAGTTGATCGTGAGCTAGCGCTTTACGACTCTAAGATCATTATGGAATACCTTGATGAGCGTTTCCCTCATCCACCATTGATGCCTGTATACCCGGTTGCTCGTGGTAACAGTCGTCTGATGATTTACCGTATTGAGAGAAACTGGTACACGCTAGCTGAGAAAGTGGTAAAAGGTACAGCGGAAGAAGCTGAATCTGCACGTAATAAACTACGTAATGATCTACTGACTCTAGCTCCTGTATTTGCAGAGTACGAGTACTTCATGAGCGAAGAGTTTAGCCTAATCGATTGTTACTTAGCACCGTTATTATGGCGCCTTCCTCAACTAGGTATCGAGTTGACTGGTCCAGGTTCGAAAGAGCTAAAAGTGTACATGAACCGAGTATTTGAACGTGACTCATTCCTAGCTTCTCTTACTGAAGCTGAGCGTGAAATGCGTCTAGCTCGCTAATCTGTCACTGATGGATATTGCGAACATGACTCCCCGCCGTCCTTATATGCTACGCGCATTTTATGATTGGTTGGTGGATAATGATTTAACGCCGCATCTTGTTGTCGCGGCGACATTACCAGGTGTTAGAGTTCCCGAAGAGTTTATTCAAGATGGTCAAATCATTTTGAACATAGCTCCAAGAGCAGTTGGTAATTTAGAGCTAGGTAATGAGGCTATTACCTTTAATGCTCGATTTGGTGGGCGACCACACTCAGTAATTGTCCCTCTTTATGCTGTTCAAGCGATCTATGCCCGTGAAAATGGTGCAGGAACGATGTTCGAGCCTGAAGAGGCGTATATGAGTGAGTTCGAAGATGAAGAAGAGATGATTGTCGAAGAGGATATCTCTCCGCTATCAGTTGCTTCTGAGGTTACTGAGGTCGAAAGTAACGAAGTTACTCCAGACGATGAACCTCCGCGCCCTAAAGGCCGCCCAAGCTTACGAGTAGTCAAGTAAGTGAGCAGATATAAAAAAGCAGCGATCACTCGCTGCTTTTTTTGTTATCTAGTTTTACTTATTCATCCCTAGACTGGAAAGCTCGGATAACTTGCTTTACGCCAGATGTGTTTCGTGCAATGTCGGTGGCGATGTCTGCGTGTTGTTGAGATACATAGCCAAGTAAGTAAACTTCTTTATCTTCGGTAATCACCTTCACTTTTACGCCGTTTAGCTCAGAATTGGCGAGCAATGCTGATTTAACTTTTGTGGTTATCCAACTGTCATGGCTAATCTGTCCAACGGATAAAGGTTCTTTGATTTTGAGTTGGTTATGGACCGTTTTTACTCCTTTAACCTTGCGCACTTGCCCTTCAAGTTGAGCGCTAAGTTCTGACGTATTGGCCTGACCTAACAGAATAACGGTTCCATTATACGAGCTTGCAGTCACACGAGCATTGCCTCGGAATGGGGCTTTATTTCCAAGACCTGTGATCTCAAACTCAATGTTATTGTCGTTCCAAATCTCTTGAGTGGTTCGTGGATCAATCACAATACTTGCCGTCGTTGCAGCTCCAGCTACAAACAATCCTGCACAGCCCGTCAAGTTGAGAGCGAATAAGGTAAGAATTAAAGTTTTCAATAGTTTCATAGATTACTCTTCGTGAGCGGGAAACAACACTTGGTCGATAAGATCGCACAAGCAGTGTAGTGTCACCATATGAACTTCGTGAATTCTTGCCGTTCTGTGAGAGGGAATACGAATTTCCACATCGTTTTCTCCCAATAACCCAGCCATTTCACCACCATCTTTGCCCGTTAAAGCGATGATTGTCATGTCACGGGTTACAGCGGCTTCCATTGCTTTGATGATGTTTTTACTGTTACCACTGGTTGAAATTGCGAGTAATATGTCGCCGGTTTGGCCAAATGCACGCACTTGCTTGGAAAAAATTTCTTCGTAGTGGTAGTCGTTGGCAACTGCGGTCAATGTGGTGTTATCCGCTGTTAATGCCATAGCTGGTAAGCTTGGACGCTCAGTTTCAAAGCGGTTTAAAAGGCAAGAAACAAATTGTTGTGCGTTTGAAGAAGAGCCTCCGTTACCGCAACAAAGAATCTTGTTGCCATTGAGTAGGCTAGCAACCATCGCTTGAGCTGCATGTGTAATTGCATCGGGAAGCGCTTCTGCGGCCGCGATTTGAATTTGAATACTTTCTGTAAAGCTGTCTTTAATGCTGTCTAGCATCGATTATCCTTGAGTAATTGCGTTTTTGATCCACTCGACTTGCTTTCCATGTTGGTGGATAGCGACTAGGTCAAAGCGAAAATCGGTTGAATAGACGGATAAACCCTTTTTCATCAGCCACACATTCGCGGTTTTTATTAGTTTTTGAATTTTGTTGCGAGTAACGGTTTCTGCCGCGTGACCGAAAGTCTGTTGGGTACGATAGCGAACTTCCACAAACACTATGGTTGAACCATTGCGCATGATGAGGTCTATCTCTCCCCCTTTGGCATGGAAGTTTCTCTCAATTAGAGATAAGCCGCAACTGATAAGGTACTTTTCTGCTGCGGCTTCATATTGTTGCCCTGTACTACGTTTACTGCGCAGCACCGTGTTCAGCCCAGCTGATTTCACGTTGCACAACACAATTCTCATCAATTGTGAGCATGCCTGTGTTGCCGTTGACTGTGTAGCCTGGAACGACTTTCATTTGTGGAAGTTGCTCCATTAAGCGATAAGCATCCATACCAAGCGCTTGAAGGCGCTTTTCCGCATTAGAGTCTTTTGGCCATAGCTGGTCCATTTGCGCTTTAAGTTTTGCATCTGGCTGTATAAGCAGTGGAATATCACTGTAGCTAACGCCTGTTAGGTCTTCGTATTGATGACGGCCACTATTACTGCGGGAGTTAGAGTACAGTTTTGGCGGTTGAGTATCAGGGTTAATAGCCACTTCGATAAATGGTTTGATCAGCGTGAGCTCTGAACTGCTTGCGACGATGTATACCGCATCAATATCACGGCGGCTGCGTGGCTGGCTTTCTAGAGGAACACTGAGCAGAGAGTCCATTTGAGCGATATGTTGTTGGCTGTCTTGTAGACCAAACACTTGGTTGATATTACGCTGTAGCTGACGCTTGTCGCCAAATAGATTGACGGCAACCTTGTTGCTGCTGTGTTTTTGCCATTCAGCTTCAAATGCTTCGACGACTCGGTTGCCTAGTCTCCCTTGCGGCGCAAGGATGAGCGGGAACTGATAACCCTCATTAGCTAAATGTTTAGCTGCTTGTGCGACTTCTTGCTCAGGTGAAAGCGCAAGGTAGCAAGTACTTGTACTTACTTCAATTTCTTCTGGAATATTTAGGGCAAGCATTGGCAGAGGTTTAGCAAAGTTTTCTTCTGCGCGTTGCAATTTCTCGATGTTGTCTTTTACAAGCGGGCCAACGACGAAGTCGATGTTCTTTTCAATCAGTTTAGCTTCAAGCTCTTCGATAGAAATCGCGTTGGTATCAATCACCGTAAGAGTTGCATCTTCCTCACGCTCGCTATCATTCATCATCTCAAGAATGAATCCATCACGAATCAATTGTGATTGCTTCGAGAATTTACCTGTTAATGGCAGTAGCAGTGCAGTATTAACTGGTTTTGATATCTCTAACGCGAGAATGTCACGGATCGACTGAGGCGTGAACTCAGTTGCTGGATGATTTGGGTTTTCTAACAGCCACTGTTCAATTGATGATTGCAGTTGAGCAAGTGAGCCAGCTAAAGTTTGGCTATAATCCGCCAGTTGTAACCAACCTGCAAAGACGTCATCACTCGTCGATCTTGCTGCAGCCGTTAAGTCACGGTCCGTAACACGAGTCAGATTGCCCCAAATACTGTCAGCAATAAACTGTTGCTCATCGATTGGTGCATAGCGGCTCTCTTGGCTTAACTCTCGTGCAGCTGAATAGTAATCGCCTTGTTTAATTAATAAAGACGCACGAACTTGGTGGTATTCTTTCCATTGTTCATCAACGAGCTGCCAGTTTTCCCGGAAATTGAGCAGCTTAAGCGCTTCCTCGTGTTGCTCTTGCTTAATCAAAAGATCGGCTCGAGCGAGTTGCCATTCCGCCTGCTGCATATCGGTCAGTTGCTGACGAGAAAGGCGTTTGATAAGCAATTCTGCTTGCGCAGTGTCATTGGCGTCGATGGATGCTTTCAGAGCCATGATTAACCAGTCATTTTGCAAACTGCCTGTGCTGCTATCTGCACGCATCAGGTAAGTTTGCAGAGGTTGATTTGGATCCAAGGTGATATCAACGGACTGAGGTGTTGATGGACCTGAGCTACAAGCTGTTAATGCAACAGCAAGGGCTACAGGAGTGAGTAAGCGTGTTACACTGAGTCGCTTATGGTTTTTCATGGCCATGAGTTCTTAGTTAATTCCGTATAAAATTGTGTCTATATTAATCGTTGAAGTGATGGTAAACAAATGACAGATAACAAAACCTTACCAACAGAGGTCCCAACTCTCTACATTGTCCCGACTCCCATTGGCAATTTAGGTGATATCACTCAACGTGCAATAGACGTTTTATCTAGTGTCGACCTAATTGCAGCAGAAGATACACGCCATACCGGTAAGTTGTTGTCTCATTTTGGCATTTCGACCAAAACTTTTGCCCTTCATGATCATAATGAACAGCAAAAAGCGCAAGTCTTGGTTGAGAAACTTATAGCGGGTAACTCAATTGCATTGGTTTCTGACGCGGGTACACCGTTAATTAGTGATCCAGGATACCATTTGGTGACAAAATGTCGTCAAGCTGGCGTTAAAGTTGTTCCTCTCCCTGGTGCGTGTGCCGTTGTTACGGCTTTGAGTGCGTCAGGCCTTCCTTCAGACCGTTTCAGTTTTGAAGGCTTCTTACCTGCGAAAAGCAAAGGGCGTAAAGATAAGTTTCTAGAGATTGCAAAAGCAGAGCGAACTTGCGTGTTTTATGAGTCACCACATCGTATTCTCGATTCTTTGGATGATATGTTAGAGATTCTTGGTCCTGATCGCGAAGTGGTCCTTGCTAGAGAGCTAACCAAAACATTTGAAACCATTCAAGGCATGCCACTGGCTGAATTAGTTGAGTGGGTCAGAGCGGATGAGAATCAACAGCGTGGTGAAATGGCGTTGTTGATTCACGGTTATCGAGCGGTAGTCGATGACTCTTTGCCTGAGGAAGCAACTCGTGCCCTTGGCATCATAGTTAAGGAATTACCTTTAAAGAAAGCTGCGGCTTTGGTTGCTGAAATCTATAACCTTAAAAAGAATGCCTTGTACAAGTGGGGGCTGGATAATCTCGATTAAGAGAAAGAAATAGATACTGAGAGCCGAGAGCTGTTTTATCTTGGCTCTCGTTTTTAACTTGTCGAGGCCGTACGTTTTATAATCACTTAGCCCTCCGTTTTCATCATTTCTGTGATCTCGCTAGACACTTCACTCTGAACTCTATACAATCCGCCCTCGGAGCTGACTGGGTAGCCGCTGCTTTGTTGATGTCCTTCGGGAGACTGACGTTGAGGTCCTTTGGGAGACTGACGTTGAGGTCCTTTGGGAGACTGACGTTGACGTCCTTCGGGAGACTGACAAAGGGGAGGAAAGTCCGGGCTTCATAGAGCAAGGTGCCAGGTAACGCCTGGGGGGCGCAAGCCTACGACAAGTGCAGCAGAGAGAAGACCGCCGATGGCCTTAGGGCACAGGTAAGGGTGAAAGGGTGCGGTAAGAGCGCACCGGACGGCTAGCAATAGTCCGTTGCAGGGTAAACTCCACCCGGAGCAAGACCAAATAGGCCTCCACATTGCGTTGCTCGCGTAAGGAGGCGGGTAGGTTGCTCGAGCCAGTGAGTGATTGCTGGCCTAGACGAATGGCTACCGCCGCGCAAGCGGAACAGAACCCGGCTTATGTGTCGGCTCCACCTATTCGAGACCCATCGTAACTTTGTTGTTATGATGGGTTTTTTGCTTTTAATTGACCTAATTTATTTTCGAACCATTAAACTTAGCGCAAAATCACGTGTTCTCTCTCGCTAGTGGTGGCGATAAGCCGCTAAATCAGTACACTGGAGATTCTGAATTCGTCAATGCGTCAGCCACATGAGATAACTATGACCGAAGCATTTAAACACATATCCGTACTCCTTCATGAATCTATCGATGGTTTAGCGATTAAACCTGACGGTATCTATATTGACGGGACGTTCGGCCGCGGTGGTCATAGCCGCACGATTCTTTCTCAACTTGGCGAGAATGGTCGTCTTTACAGCATCGATCGAGACCCACAGGCTATTGCGGAAGCAAATAAAATCGACGATCCTCGTTTTACTATTATTCACGGTCCATTTTCAGGGATGGCAGAATATGCCGCTGAGTACGGACTTGTTGGTAAAGTAGATGGTGTGTTGTTGGATCTCGGTGTCTCGTCTCCTCAGTTAGATGATGCAGAGCGTGGCTTTAGCTTTATGAAAGATGGCCCGCTTGATATGCGCATGGACCCGACATCAGGGATTCCTGTTTCTCAATGGTTAATGGAAGCGGACCTTGATGACATTACTTGGGTAATCCGCGAGTTTGGTGAAGACAAACATGCGCGTCGTATTGCCAAAGCGATCGTGGCGTACCGTGAAAACGAAGAAAACGAGCCAATGACACGTACTGGTCAGTTGGCGAAGTTAATCTCTGACGCTGCACCAAAGAGCTTTAAAGAGAAAAAACACCCTGCAACACGCTCTTTCCAAGCTTTCCGTATCTACATCAATAGTGAGTTGGAAGAGATCGATACAGCGTTAAAAGGCGCTGCGAGCATTTTGGCTCCAGAAGGTCGTTTGTCTGTGATCAGTTTCCACTCATTGGAAGACCGGATGGTAAAACGCTTTATCCGTAAAGAGAGCAAAGGCCCTGAAGTACCACACGGGATTCCAATGACGGAAGAACAAATTAAAGCTCTCGGCAGCGCAAACATGAAGCCAATTGGTAAAGCGATTAAGCCTTCGAAAGATGAAGTCGAAGTTAATGCGCGCTCTCGCAGTTCGGTTTTGCGAGTCGCTGAAAAACTGTAACCGCCCATGAGCAACACCACTCCTAATCTAGCAAAAATCATCGCACTTGACCTACTAACGGTGGGCCGAGTACCTTTGGTTTTACTGGTGCTTATCTTCGCCAGTGCAATGGGGGTGGTGTTCACGACTCATCATACTCGCCAGGCGATTACCGAGAAAGATCAAGCGTTGATGGAACGTGAGCGTTTAGATAACGAGTGGCGCAATCTTCTTCTAGAAGAAACCGCTTTAGCTGAGCATAGTCGAGTGCAAGCTGTCGCTAAACAAGATCTCGAAATGACTCGTCCAGATGCAGACAAAGAAGTCGTCATTCAACTCCCATGAGCAAAAAGAAAGTTACCCCAGCTAAATCATCAGAAGTTAATCAGCCGCCCACTTTGATACGTTGGCGATTTAATCTCGTACTGTGTTGCGTTTTTATCGCGTTTTCCGCGTTGGTTGGGCGTATCGCATATATTCAAATTATTGAACCTGATAACTTAATCAAACAGGGTGACTTACGTTCCATTCGTGCAAAAACGCTCCATTCTGCACGCGGCATTATCTCTGATCGAAACGGTGAACCTTTAGCTGTTAGTGTTCCGGTCGAAGCCGTTTGGGCTGACCCGGCTACAATCTTCAAAGAAGGTGGTTTAACTGACATTGACCGTTGGCACGCACTGGCGGATGTACTTGGTGTTAAACGTGACGAGTTGATCGAGAAAATTAATCGTAATAAGAAGCGTCGTTTCATCTATTTGCAACGTCAAGTTAGCCCTGCGATGGCCCACTATATTCGCGAGCTTAAGTTAGCTGGTGTTGGCTTGAAAGCAGAATCAAGACGTTATTATCCAGCTGGTGAAGTTAGTGCCCACTTAGTTGGAGTAACTGGTATTGATGGTCATGGTCTTGAAGGTGTCGAACGAAGTTATGACAAGTGGCTTACTGGGGAAGCGGGCAAACGCATTATTCGTAAAGACCGATATGGACGTGTTGTAGAAAACATCTCTCTGGAAGAACGTGAAGAAGGTAAACCACTTCAACTTACTATTGATCAACGCATCCAAGCTATTGCTTACCGAGCTATCAAACAGGCGGTAGCTGACTATCGAGCGACATCGGGCTCAGCCGTTATTCTAGATGTTAAGACTGGAGCTGTATTAGCTATGGTCAACGCTCCTTCTTACAACCCGAATAACCGTTCGGACTTGCAATCGGCCAAGATGCGTAACCGTGTTATTACGGATGCTTTTGAGCCTGGCTCCACAGTGAAACCGTTTGTTGTATTAGCTGCGCTGGAAAACGGCGTGGCGGATGACGATACCGTTATTGATACCGGGAATGGCATTATGCAAATTGGTGGTAGCCGTGTTCGAGATACGTCCAAAGTGGGCAAAGCCGATCTGACCACAATTCTTAAGAAATCGAGTAACATCGGTGTTGCTAAGCTAGCGCTTGATATGCCTTTAGAGGCTCTATTAGGTATGTATAGTTCTGTCGGTTTTGGCGAAGTTTCTGGATTGAACTTAGTTGGGGAAACTCAAGGTATTTTCCCTAATCGCCGTCGTTGGTCAAAGTTTGAGATAGCAACATTATCGTTTGGTTACGGTTTAACGATTACGCCTCTTCAGCTAGCGCATGCCTATGCGACATTAGGTAACTTTGGTAAGTACCAGCCAATTCACATTATTGAAAATAATGACCAGGACTTCTCAAGACAGGTCATTGATAGTGACAATGCCCACAAAGTTCTTGCTATGCTGGAAACGGTTACCCAGCCAGGAGGCACCGCAACAAAAGCAGCGGTACCTGGTTATCGAGTCGCTGCAAAAACGGGGACATCGCGAAAAGCGATAGCGGGTGGCTATGGTGATGAATATTTTGCCTATACCGCAGGTGTTGCGCCTGCTAGTGACCCGAGAGTCGCATTGGTTGTAGTGGTTAATGAACCACAAGGTGACAACTATTACGGTGGTTCGGTAGCGGGCCCTGTATTTTCCGAAATTTTAAAAGGGACGCTGCAAATCTTAAATGTGGCGCCTGATGAAAACAGATTTAAAGAAAATTAATTGAGACGCTCCATGTCAAAACCGATCGCATTATCGACATTACTTGAGCCTTGGGTAGATGTATCTACTTATGATTTCCATGCTATAGCCATTTCCCATTTGGAACTGGATAGCCGTAAAGTGACTGACGGTTCGACGTTTGTTGCGGTTAAAGGTCATGCTGCTGATGGCCGAGCTTTTATTCAATCGGCAATCAGCAGTGGTGCAAATGCCGTCATTGCTCAGGCGTGCGACCTTCACGTAGAAGGCTCTATCGAGCTGTTTGGTCAAGTTCCAGTTATCTACATCAACGAGTTAGATCAAAAGCTATCAGAGCTTGCATCGCGCTTGTACCCTTTGGGAGGTATGCAGCTTATAGGTGTGACGGGCACCAACGGTAAAACGACTATTACCCAGATCATCGCTCAGTGGTTGGATCTTGTAGGTAAAAGGGCTGCTGTATTAGGTACGGCCGGTAACGGTTTTCTTGATGCACTTCAACCTGCGGTGAATACCACTGGTAGCGCGATTGAAATTCAGCATACTTTAGCATCCTTAGAAGAGAAAGGTGCGGGCTATACCGCAATGGAGATCTCTTCCCATGGTTTAGTCCAAGGACGAGTAAGAACTTTGCCATTCGCTGCGTCTGTATTTACCAACCTGAGCCGTGATCATCTCGATTATCACGGTACGATGGAAGAATACGAGCTCGCGAAGCGTTCGCTGTTTACCGAACACGAATGTGGCAAGGCTGTTATCAACGTAGATGATGTTGTGGGCGCTAAATGGGCGGCGCAACTATCAGATGCGATCCAAGTATCCCTTCACCCCCTCACTAGTGAAAACGCTGTTTTTGCTTCATCAGTAGAGTATTCCGATTCAGGGATCTCTCTCTCATTCTCCGGTCGTTTTGGTGAGGGAGAGCTAACGGTTCCTTTGATAGGGGAGTTCAATGCCAATAATGTATTGGTGGCCCTAGCAACGCTTCTGGCTCTTGGTGTCAACAAACAGGCGCTAATTGAGACCGCATCTCAGCTTACCCCTGTAATCGGGCGAATGGAGCTCTTTCAATCCGAAAACAGAGCTAAGGTTGTCGTCGATTATGCTCATACGCCTGATGCGCTAGAGAAAGCATTACTTGCACTGCGAGTTCATTGTCGCGGCAAACTATGGGCTATCTTCGGCTGTGGTGGAGACCGAGACACAGGCAAACGACCAATGATGGCTGAAATCGGTGAGCGTCTTGCTGACAATGTAATATTGGCTGATGACAACCCACGTAGTGAATCCCCACAAGCGATCGTTGCTGATATGTTGGCGGGGGTTAAAAAGCCTGAACAGGTAATCGTGGAACATGATCGTTTTAAAGCCCTTCAACATGCTTTAGCGAATAGCGAAGCCAACGATATCATTTTGTTGGCGGGGAAAGGCCACGAAGATTATCAAGTACTGGCCAATGAAACAGTGCACTACTCAGACCGGGAATCGGCTCTGCAACTATTGGAGCTTAACTAATGATTAGCATGATGTTATCTCAGCTTGCAGAAGCGATTGATGGGCAGGTGATTGGCAATGATGTTGCAATCAACATGGTATCAACGGATACCCGTACTATTGAACCCGGAGCGCTCTTTGTGGCCTTGGTAGGAGAGCGATTCGACGCTCACGACTTTGCCTTGAATGCCGTTGAGGCTGGGGCTAGCGCACTACTCGTTAACCGAACCATTGACTCAAATGTCCCTCAACTACTGGTTGAAGATACAAAGCAAGCGCTAGGCCAATTAGGCCAGTTTGTTCATCAAGTTTGCCAAACTCCTACAGTGGCTATTACGGGGAGTTGTGGTAAGACAACGGTGAAAGAAATGGTGGCTAGCATCATGCTTAACCATGGCCAAGTGCTGTTTACTGCGGGCAATTTCAATAACGATATCGGAGTCCCTTTGACACTGCTTCGTTCTACTCCAGAAGATGACTTCGCAGTCATTGAGCTTGGTGCCAATCATATTGGTGAAATTGCTTATACTACTCGACTTGTTCAACCTGATGTTGCTCTGGTCAATAACGTAGCCGCAGCTCACCTGGAAGGCTTTGGCTCTATAGATGGTGTAAAGCAGGCGAAAGGTGAAATTTACCAAGGTTTGAAGCCTGGTTCTGTCGCTATCGTCAACCTAGACAGTAATGGTGGGGAATACTGGCAAGAAGTATTGGCCGATAAGCAAGTAAAAACATTCTCTGTGGTTGATTCAAGTGCAGATTTTTTTGCCCAACAAGTGGTAATGAACGACGCAGGTGAAGCCTCTTTTGAGTTGGTATCGCCTCAAGGCTGTTTTAAAGTCGAACTGGGGATTATTGGTCAACATAACGTTGCTAACGCTCTAGCTGCGGCAGCTCTAGCTTTTGAGCTCGGAGCAACCATTGAGATGGTGCAATCAGGCTTACGTCATTTAGCTAAGGTTAAGGGAAGAGTGGAGTCGATCTCTTTGACCGATACGATCAAACTGATTGACGATAGCTACAATGCTAGCGTGCCTGCTATGAAAGCAGCTGCTGATCTACTCAGTAGTTTTAAGGGTATTCGTTGGTTAATTTTAGGCAATATGGCTGAGTTAGGTGACGAAAGTCTTGCACTTCACCGTCAAGTCGGGGAACATGCTGCCCCATTCAAATTTGAACACGTGTTGACTTATGGCGCTGATGCGAAAGCGATCAGTGAAGAATGCCAAGGGACGCACTTTGATACTCATGTCGCTATGATTGAGTTTATTAAGCAGCAGCTTCCGCTGCACAATGAAGCGCAAACTTTATTAGTTAAAGGCGCGAACAGTGCTGGGATGAGTAAAATTGCTACTGCTTTGAAGGAGATGTATTCATGATCATTTGGCTTGCAGAGCTGCTACAGCCATACTTTTCGTTTTTCCGTTTATTCGAATACCTATCATTTCGAGCAATTGTCAGTGTTTTGACCGCTCTAGGTATTTCTCTATGGATGGGACCGAAAATGATTCGTCGTTTGCAGATGCTGCAAATTGGTCAAGTTGTACGTAATGAAGGTCCTGAATCGCACTTTAGTAAACGTGGTACTCCGACCATGGGTGGTATCATGATTTTGACCGCCATAGTGACGACCGTATTATTATGGACAGATTTATCTAACCCGTATGTCTGGGCTGTATTAGCCGTTCTGATTGGTTACGGTGCTGTTGGATTTGTCGATGACTACCGTAAGGTGGTTCGTAAAAATACCGATGGCTTAATTGCCCGCTGGAAATACTTCTGGCAGTCGGCAATTGCACTTGTTGTTGCCTTTGCCCTTTATGCGCACGGTCAAGATACTGCTGCGACTCAACTTGTCGTCCCATTCTTTAAAGACGTGATGCCTCAGCTTGGCTTGATGTACATCGTCCTTACGTATTTTGTGATCGTCGGTACCAGTAACGCGGTCAACCTGACTGATGGTTTAGATGGTTTAGCGATCATGCCTACCGTCTTAGTATCTGCTGGCTTTGCTGCTATTGCTTGGGCTACGGGTAACGTTCAATTCGCAAACTATCTGCATATTCCTTATATACCTCAAGCTTCAGAGTTAGTTGTTGTTTGTACTGCAATCGTGGGTGCGGGCCTTGGTTTCCTTTGGTTCAATACTTATCCTGCGCAAGTATTCATGGGTGATGTCGGCTCTCTTGCATTAGGTGGTGCGCTAGGTACCATCGCCGTTTTAGTTCGACAGGAATTTGTGTTGGTTATCATGGGCGGTGTATTCGTAATGGAAACATTGTCAGTGATTCTACAAGTGGGTTCTTACAAGCTTCGTGGTCAACGAATTTTCCGCATGGCGCCGATTCATCACCACTATGAGTTGAAAGGCTGGCCGGAGCCGCGTGTTATTGTGCGCTTTTGGATTATTTCAATTGTTCTTGTTTTGATTGGTTTAGCGACGCTAAAAGTACGTTAAGGATTAAACCTGTATGACCATGGACCGCTGGCAAAATATTGAAAGTGTCGTCGTTGTAGGGCTCGGTATCACCGGGCTCTCTGTCGTTAAATACCTCGACAATTTACCACACTCGCTAACGATCAAAGTGATCGATACTCGAGTCAATCCTCCGGGTATAGAATTACTGCCAGAAGGTGTTGAGCTACATTCTGGAAGTTGGAATTTACCTTGGTTAGTGAGTGCTGACTTGATTGTTGCCAACCCTGGTATTGCGCTAGCCACTCCAGAAATTCAAACCGCGCTAAGTGCAGGTGTACCTGTAGTTGGCGATATAGAGTTATTTGCTTGGCAGGTTGATAAACCCGTCATCGCAATTACTGGTTCAAATGGCAAGAGTACTGTCACCGACCTAACGGGTGTCGTCGCCAAGGCTGCCGGACTTAAAGTGGGCGTTGGTGGCAATATTGGCGTGCCAGCGCTTGATTTGTTGTCTCAAGATGCGGATCTATACGTTCTAGAGCTATCTAGCTTTCAGCTTGAAACTACTTCTAGCCTGAAGCTGAATGCGGCGGCCTTCCTTAATCTTTCCGAAGACCATATGGATCGATACGAAGGAATGGAGGGCTATCGTCAAGCGAAGTTAAGAATCTTTGATCATGCTGAGTCATGCATCGTAAATGCTGACGATAAAGCGACTTACCCAGATATTGTAGGCAAGAAACTGATCGAGTTTAGTCTAACTTCCGGAGTTGAGTATCATCTTGCTGACTATCAAGGACGGGAATTTTTGTATCAGGGCTCAGAGCCTATTTGTGCTACAAGCGAATTGACGTTAGTAGGGCGTCACAATATTGCGAATGCACTCGTGGTGCTTGCGTTGTTGTCACAAACTAGCGTTGACCTTTCTCAAGGCTTAGAGGCGCTAAAGTCTTACAACGGTTTGACACATCGTTGCCAAGTTGTTGCGGATAATCAGGGCATAAAGTGGGTCAATGATTCTAAGGCAACCAATGTGGCGAGTACACTAGCAGCGCTTTCAGGACTTTCTATACCTGGTAAGCTCTATTTATTAGTCGGTGGTGTGGGTAAGGGAGCCGACTTTTCTGAACTGGCACCTGTGCTTCGTGGGTTGAATGTTCAGTTGTGTTGCTTTGGAGAAGATGGCCCGCGGTTTATGTCATTGCACGCCAGCGCTAAGCGTTTTGACAGTATGGAAGAGATCATCGCGTGGACCAAACCTCAGCTCCAGGCTGGTGATATGGTTTTACTTTCTCCAGCATGTGCGAGCTTCGATCAGTTCAATAATTTTATGGCTCGAGGTGATGCCTTTACTGAGCTCGCAAAACGTTACGCATAAGGATCGCTTTTCGCGAATAATACAACACCATTTGATATGCAGATTAAAAACCTTTTTGGCAGTGTAAAGCGTTGGATTACCACAGCATCTCCAGACGTCTTGTATGACCGACAGCTAGTATGGATCTCGTTAGGTCTTATGCTGACAGGTTTGGTTATGGTGACGTCTGCGTCTTTTCCAATCAGCTCGCGCCTAACCGATCAGCCCTTCCACTTTATGTTTCGTCATGCGATTTTCTTGTCTTTAGCATTGTGTGTGGCAACGGTTGTTATTCAAGTTCCGCTAGAGCGGTGGTTAAGGTTCAGTATGGCGCTGCTGCTGATATCGGTTGGCTTGTTGTTTATTGTGCTTATTGCAGGTAAATCGGTTAATGGTGCGTCACGTTGGATCCCTTTAGGTTTATTTAACTTGCAACCCGCAGAGGTCGCAAAGCTCTCACTGTTTATCTTCATGTCGGGTTATTTGGTACGAAAAAACGAAGAGGTACGCTCTAGTTTCTTTGGTGGTTTTATCAAACCTATCATTGTCTTCGCGACATTAGCGGTATTGCTACTGTTGCAGCCCGATTTAGGTACAGTTGTGGTGATGCTAGTAACCTTGTTTGGCATGCTCTTCATTGCCGGAGCTAAGATGACTCAATTCTTAGCATTGATGGTCGTTGGGCTTGCCTCTGTTGCGGCACTGATTTATTTCGAGCCCTACCGATGGCGACGTGTTACTTCCTTTGCAGACCCTTGGGAAGACCCTTTTGGCAGTGGCTATCAGTTGACTCAGTCACTGATGGCATTTGGTCGAGGTGAGTGGTTTGGCCAAGGGTTAGGTAACTCGATTCAAAAGCTCGAATATCTACCGGAAGCTCATACCGATTTTGTGTTTGCAGTATTGGCAGAAGAGCTTGGTTTTGTTGGGGTAGTATTAGCCCTAGTTTTGATTTTTAGTCTAGTGACCAAAGCGATATTGATTGGCCGCAAAGCATTCGAGCATCAGCAGTTATTTGGTGGCTACTTAGCGTTTGGTATTGGTATTTGGTTTGCATTTCAAACGCTAGTTAATGTCGGCGCAGCCGCAGGTATGGTACCAACTAAAGGTTTAACCCTGCCTTTGATCAGTTATGGCGGTTCAAGTTTGATTGTTATGTCGGTTGCCGTTTCGATTTTGTTACGTATCGATCATGAATGTCGGATGGTGAGTCAGGGCAACGAAGAACAGAAGTTAGATAATCATGAAAAAGAATAAACGATTAATGGTGATGGCTGGTGGTACTGGGGGGCATGTGTTTCCAGGACTGGCTGTCGCGAAGCAACTTCAGTCACAAGGCTGGGAAATTCGCTGGCTTGGTACCGCGGATAGAATGGAAGCGGATCTCGTCCCCAAACATGGGATAGAGATAGATTTTATCCAAGTAAAAGGTCTACGAGGTCAAGGTATTGGTCGGCTAATTAAAGCACCATTTCAAATCATAAACGCCATTATGCAAGCCAAAGCGCATATGAAGCGCTGGAAGCCAGATGCTGTACTTGGCATGGGCGGCTATGTAAGTGGGCCTGGAGGTGTTGCAGCTTGGCTACTTGGCATTCCGGTTGTATTGCATGAGCAAAATGCCGTGGCAGGGCTAACTAATCAGTGGCTATCTAAAATTGCCAAGAAGGTCTTTCAAGCTTTTCCGGGTGCTTTTCCTACAGCCCCTGTGGTCGGAAATCCAGTCCGCGCAGATGTTGTTGCGATTGAGCCGCCATCCAAACGCATGGCAGAGCGTGATAGTGATATTCGCATTTTAGTTATGGGTGGCAGCCAAGGCGCACAAATCCTAAATCGAACCATGCCTGAAGTCATGGCTAAATTAGGTGATGGTTATCAGGTTCGTCACCAAGCGGGTAAGAATAACCAACAAGAGGTTGCGCACGCATATCAGCAACAAGATGTAACTAATGCTGACGCGCTTGAGTTTATTGATGATGTGGCTGAAGCATACGAATGGGCCGATCTGTTAGTATGTCGTTCAGGTGCTTTAACCGTGTCTGAGGTATCAGCTGCAGGTGTCGGCGCAATATTTATTCCGTTTATGCACAAAGATAGACAACAAGCTTTAAATGCTGACCATTTGGTTGAGTGTGGAGCAGCAAAAATGATTGAGCAGCCAGAGCTCACCGTTGATAAGCTAGTAATGCAGATTCGTTCTATGGACAGAGATGCTCTAGTGACGATGGCGACAAAAGCTCGTGAGGCCGCTAAGTTAGATGCGGATAAAGTTGTGGCAGAAGCCATCATCGCTCTAACGAAATAACGAGAAGAATTCATGACAGTTCAACATACACAAAATCTAGCTCAAATTAGAGCAATGGTGCCTGAGATGCGCCGTGTTAAATGCATCCACTTTATTGGAATTGGTGGCGCCGGTATGAGTGGTATCGCCGAAGTGCTTTTAAACGAAGGTTATCAGATCTCAGGTTCAGATATCGCCGAAAACCCGGTAACGGAGCGCCTTACGCAAAAAGGAGCCAAGGTTTATATTGGCCATGCGGAAGAAAACGTTGCTCAAGCGAGTGTTGTGGTGGTATCAACGGCGATTAATGAAGAGAACCCAGAAATTGTAGCCGCTCGTGCAGCGCGAATTCCGGTTGTCCGTCGTGCAGAAATGTTGGCTGAACTCATGCGTTTTCGTCATGGCATTGCAGTCGCTGGCACTCATGGTAAAACTACAACCACGGCACTGGTTACACAAATTTACTCTGAAGCGGGCTTAGACCCGACCTTTGTTAACGGTGGTTTGGTAAAAAGTGCGGGCACGAACGCGCGTTTAGGATCTAGCCGTATTCTTATCGCGGAAGCGGATGAAAGTGATGCATCTTTCCTGCACCTACAGCCGATGGTAAGCATTGTTACCAATATTGAAGCTGACCATATGGATACCTATGGTGGTGATTTCGAGACGCTGAAACAGACTTTCATCGATTTCCTACACAACCTGCCATTTTACGGACAAGCGATTGTTTGTATTGATGACCCAGTTGTTCGAGAATTAGTACCTCAGATTAGCCGTCAAGTAATTACGTATGGATTTTCTGAAGACGCAGATGTCCGTATTGGCAACTATCGCCAAGAAGGCCAGCAAGGTAAATTTACTGTGATTCGTCAGGGGAAAGCGGATTTAGATATTACCCTTAACATTCCAGGGCGTCATAACGCGTTAAATGCTTCAGCTGCAATTGCGGTTGCGACAGAAGATGATATCTCTGATGAAGCAATCTTAAACGCAATGGCAGGAACACAAGGTACTGGCCGCCGCTTTGATCATTTAGGTGAATTTGATACTGGCAACGGTACTGCGATGTTAGTCGACGATTATGGTCATCATCCAACTGAGGTAGACGTGACTATACAAGCGGCGCGCAATGGTTGGGAAGAAAAGCGTCTAGTGATGATTTTCCAGCCGCATCGTTATAGTCGCACACGTGATCTTTATGATGATTTCGCGAACGTGTTAGAGCAAGTAGACGTATTGATCATGCTAGATGTTTACTCTGCTGGTGAGAAACCAATACCTGGCGCTGATGGTCGTGCTTTATGTCGAACAATTCGCGGACGAGGAAAGCTAGATCCAATTTTTGTTCCGGATAGCCAAGCATTACCTTCGGTTCTTGCAAATGTTTTACAAGACGGCGATCTCGTTCTTACTCAAGGCGCTGGTGACGTAGGTAAAGTGGCGAAACAGCTTGCAGCTTTTGAGTTAAATATCGATAAGATGCAGCAAGCCTAGTTATAAAGTCAGGTTTTTGGGGATTTGACACACTTATTGCATTTTAAGTGGTGATTTCTCAATATCAGTGTTTGATACTTTTAATCTCAACAGTATAATCCGAAGGTTAAAGTAAGTGCTTTTGCCTCTTTTACACGAAATGGGATAGGGAATAGGGCAGCGAGCTAACGGCAAGGACTATGGACTTTGATTAAAAGTGCTTTTAATGAAGGCCCTCGTTTAACTTCGAGTCCTCTGGTGAAAGAGCATGCCCTTGGGGCAAGCTTTCTACTGGTGGTATTAGTATTAATAGGCTCTCTTCTATACTCGACCGTCTCTTGGATGTGGGATGATCAACGCCTTCCACTATCCAAAATCGTGCTTCAAGGCGATTTGCACTACGTCTCTGCTAACGATGTCCAGCAGGCATTTGCTCGGTTGGACCATGTAGGAACATTCATGTCGCAAGACGTGGGTATTTTGCAAGACGTAGCTGAATCGATTCCTTGGGTATCTCATGCTTCAATTCGTAAACAGTGGCCAGACACCGTAAAAGTGTTTCTTACGGAACACAAAGCTGAAGCTATATGGAATGGCAACGTTCTATTGAATAGCTCAGGGCAGTTGTTCAGCGGTGATCTTGGTCAAGTTGAAGAAGAGAGAGTCAAACTTTATGGACCAGATGGCACCAATCAAGAGGTGTTATCTGTTTGGCGAGAGCTAGAACCGAAGTTTGAGGCACTTAATTTATCGATTACCTCTTTGGTGCTTAATGAACGAAGGGCATGGCAAGTGATTCTTGATAATGGAATCCGCTTAGAACTTGGTAAAGAATCGCTTGAAGAGAGAATCGAACGCTTTTTTGCGTTATATGAAAATTTAGGTAACACAGCCGAAAGGGTGAGTTACATAGACCTCAGGTATGATACGGGAGCCTCTGTTGGATGGTTCCCTGAACAAGAGTTAGAACAAGAGAATACAGATGACTAAGACCGCTGATGACAACATTATTGTTGGTCTTG
The DNA here is from genome assembly GCF_984391705.1 of Vibrio sp. Lineage (NCBI taxonomy): Bacteria > Pseudomonadati > Pseudomonadota > Gammaproteobacteria > Vibrionales > Vibrionaceae > Vibrio > Vibrio sp. Next base: position 21,377 of record NZ_CFHWOM010000038.1, read on the forward strand.
ATATAGGCACTGCAACCGTATCGGCTCTGGTAGGCGAAGTATTGCCTGATGGTCAAATTAATATTATCGGTGCTGGTAGTAGTCCATCTCGGGGGATGGACAAAGGTGGAGTTAACGATCTTGAATCGGTGGTAAAATCGGTTCAAAGAGCGGTAGATCAAGCTGAGCTAATGGCAGAATGTCAAATTAGCAATGTTTACATCTCAATCTCTGGTCGTCATATTGCGAGCCGTATAGAAAAAGGCATGGGAACTATCTCTGATGAAGAGGTTTCTCAAGAAGATATGGATCGTGCTATCCATACCGCAAAATCGATCAAAATTGGTGATGAACAGCGCATTTTGCACGTTATTCCTCAGGAATTTACCATTGATTACCAAGAAGGAATCAAAAATCCACTAGGTTTATCAGGAGTACGTATGGAAGTTAGCGTGCACCTGATCTCTTGTCATAACGATATGGCGAGAAACATTATTAAAGCTGTTGAGCGTTGTGGACTCAAGGTTGAACACCTTGTCTACTCAGGCTTAGCATCGAGTAATGCAGTTATCACTGAAGATGAACGCGAACTGGGCGTATGTGTTGTCGATATCGGTGCTGGTACTATGGATGTGTCTATTTGGACTGGCGGTGCTTTAAGACATACGGAGGTGTTTTCGTACGCTGGTAATGCCGTGACAAGCGACATCGCATTTGCATTCGGAACGCCTGTAAGTGATGCTGAAGAAATAAAAGTAAAATATGGCTGTGCTTTGAGTGAGCTAGTCAGCAAGGACGACACGGTTAACGTTCCAAGCGTAGGTGGGCGACCTTCGAGAAGTTTGCAGCGACAGACTTTATCTGAAGTGATTGAGCCTCGTTACACTGAGCTTATGGGACTAGTTAATCAAACTATCGATTCCGTTCAAGAAAAGCTACGTGGTGAAGGTATTAAGCACCATCTCGCGGCAGGCGTTGTTCTAACAGGTGGCGCGGCACAGATTGAAGGATTGGTAGAGTGTGCGGAACGAGTGTTTCGCAACCAAGTTAGAGTCGGTAAACCTCTAGAGGTGAGTGGCCTAACTGATTACGTTAAAGAGCCGTATCATTCTACGGCGGTTGGTTTACTTCATTACGCGCGCGACAGTCAAATTAATGAAGATACTGAATATAACGAGCCGGCTCGTTCTTCAGTAACTGGATTGTTTGGTCGTTTGCGTAATTGGATACAAAAAGAGTTTTAACCTGAGCAGCAGGAAAAACGGAGATAACACATGTTTGAACCGATGATGGAAATGTCTGACGACGCGGTAATTAAAGTCGTTGGGGTTGGTGGCGGTGGCGGTAATGCCGTTGAACACATGGTACGTGAGTCCATCGAAGGTGTTGAGTTCATTAGTATTAATACTGATGCTCAGGCGCTTCGTAAAACCAGTGTGAATAGCGTTATTCAGATTGGTGGCGATATGACCAAAGGACTTGGTGCAGGTGCAAACCCTCAAGTAGGTCGTGACGCAGCTCTCGAAGATCGCGATCGAATTAAAGAAGAGCTCGATGGTGCCGATATGGTATTTATCGCAGCTGGTATGGGTGGTGGTACTGGTACAGGTGCAGCTCCAGTTATTGCTGAAGTAGCAAAAGAGCTAGGCATTCTAACTGTAGCAGTAGTTACTAAGCCATTTAGCTTTGAAGGTAAGAAGCGTCTTGCATTTGCAGAGCAAGGTATTGAAGAGCTTTCTAAACATGTGGACTCTCTGATCACGATTCCAAATGAGAAGCTTCTAAAAGTACTAGGTCGTGGTATTACTCTTCTTGAAGCTTTTGCTAGCGCGAACGATGTATTAAAGAATGCTGTTCAAGGTATTGCGGAGCTGATTACTCGCCCAGGCATGATCAACGTCGACTTTGCTGACGTTCGAACTGTTATGTCGGAAATGGGTCATGCAATGATGGGTAGCGGTGTTGCGAAAGGTGAAGACCGCGCAGAAGAAGCTGCAGAAATGGCAATTTCTAGCCCGTTACTTGAGGATATTGATTTAGCAGGTGCACGTGGTGTGCTAGTAAACATCACCGCTGGTCTAGATATGCGTTTAGATGAGTTTGAGACTGTGGGTAACACAGTGAAAGCATTCGCATCTGACAATGCAACAGTTGTAATTGGTACATCTTTAGACCCTGATATGGCGGATGAAATTCGCGTAACAGTGGTTGCGACTGGTATTGGTAACGAAAAGAAACCGGATATCACGCTAGTTGCCGGTGGTAAGGCAAAAGTGGCTCCTGTAGCTCAGCCTCAAGTTCAACCACAAACTTCACCTGCTCCGGAAGCAAGTGTCAATAAAGTGGAAGAAAAGCCGGCACCAACTTTGCAAGAGAAACCTCAGGTTACTCCGCAACCAACGACTACTCCAGCAAGTTCTGGTGCAGGTCAAAGTGCGGCACCTAAGGCTGACAAAGAAAGCGGTTATCTAGATATTCCGGCATTCTTGCGTCGTCAAGCGGATTAATCAGTTACACTATAATTTGACAGTGTTCAAAATTATGGTAGCATACGCGGTCAATATCACTTATTGACCGTGATTTGTAGCATTTTACTGAGGCAAAGTAGATGATCAGACAACGTACTCTGAAAGAAATAGTGAAAACAACTGGTGTGGGACTCCACTCTGGTCGTAAAGTCACGCTTACTCTTCGCCCAGCGGCTGCAAATACTGGTGTTATTTATCGTCGAACTGACGTAAATCCACCAGTTGATTTCCCTGCTGACGCTATGTCTGTTCGTGACACCATGCTATGTACAGCTTTGGTAAACGATGAAGGTATCCGTATATCAACGGTTGAGCACTTGAATGCGGCACTTGCTGGAATGGGAATCGACAACATTGTTGTCGAAGTTGATGCGCCAGAAATTCCTATTATGGATGGCAGCGCTAGCCCGTTTGTGTTCTTACTGCAACAAGCTGGTATTGAAGAACAAAATGCTCTGAAACGCTTTATTCGTATCAAAAAGCCAGTTCGTTTTGAAGATGGTGATAAGTGGGCTGAATTTGTTCCGTTCAATGGTTTCCGCATGGACTTTGAAATTGAGTTCAATCACCCTGCGATTGATGCTGATGAGCAACATCTTCTATTTGACTTCTCTTCGCAAGGCTTTATCAAAGAGATCTCAAGAGCACGAACCTTTGGTTTCATGCGTGATATTGAGTATCTTCAATCTCAAAATCTTGTGCTAGGTGGTAGCTTCGACAATGCTATCGTTTTGGATGAATACCGCATCCTTAACGAAGAAGGCCTCCGTTTTGAGAACGAGTTTGTAACTCATAAAGTTCTTGATGCGATTGGTGATCTTTACATGTGTGGTCACCCAATTATCGGAGAATTCCGAGCATTTAAATCTGGTCACGGCCTAAACAACCAACTACTTCGTGCAGTGTTAGCAGACCAAGAAGCGTGGGAGTGGGTTACATTTGAAGAAGATGCGACTTCTCCAGTTGCGTTTGCTGAGCCAAACATGGTTCTAGCGTAACAATCATTAGAATTACAAAAGCCAGACTGATGTCTGGCTTTTTTGTTTTTACTCACCGCGCTCTTTTTGAGCTAACTTAGCCAAACTCTCTAATCTAGCTTTGACCTTTGGCGAAGCACCACTGGCAATCATTTCGAGATATTGCGCCGCGGTCTCTGATATTGGGTCGCGCTTATTTGTTTCTTCGCTGTTCGGTTGACTGTTAGAGCGATAGAGTTCGGGATTGATCTGTACACTTACTGCCATTAATCTGGCGAACCCCTTTGATCTGAGCTGATTAAGAATCGATAAACGTTCGTAATCAATCTTCATTTTGATCGCTGCACTGGCAACTTCAATAACCAACTGCCCATCACGAATGTTTGCCACACGGCAATGATCTTCCGTGCCACGTGGTAAGATCGTTTTTAATTCTTTATTGATCAACATGATCTCTTTTGCATGCTGTTGCAGCTGGGAGAGTCGCGATTCGGCAAGTATCTCGTCGCCTAGTGTTGGACGGTGGTCTCTCATATTGAGCCTCTGAGTAAACGAACACTTCTATTTTAGTGAATGGCTAGCTAGGAAGATAGGGAAAAATGAGGCGCTAAAAAACCTTATGCCGGATAAACTTCCATCATATAACGTAAAAAAATAAAGAGTGCTTCAAACAAATCACCTTGTTATTGGTTGTCGTTAGTAAAATTTCATAAACTAAGCGCCACTTATAGACATACAAGCCTTGAAATCTATAGTTCTCATCACAATATCTGAGGAAAGTGATTTATCTCAGTATTCTTAGTTCAAAACTGTTAGAGACTGAAGGCATTAAAAGTAGATCGGGCCCGATCTGAATAAAGAGAGATTCATAGCAAATGATAACTAAGCTACTGACAAAGGTAATTGGCAGTCGCAATGACCGAACACTGCGCCGCCTGAGAAAAATTGTAAAAGAGATTAATAATTACGAGCCAACGTTTGAAGCGTTGAGCGATGAAGAACTAAAAGCAAAAACTGTAGAATTCCGTCAGCGCCTTGAGCAAGGTGAGCACTTAGACAAACTGATTCCAGAAGCATTTGCTACTGTACGTGAAGCATCTAAGCGTGTGTATGGCATGCGTCACTTCGATGTTCAGTTGATTGGCGGTATGGTGCTGAATTCTGGCCAAATTGCAGAGATGCGTACTGGTGAAGGTAAGACTCTTACAGCGACTCTTCCTGCTTACCTAAATGCACTGAAAGGTGCAGTCCACGTTGTGACAGTGAATGATTACCTAGCGAAGCGTGATGCGGAGACAAACCGTTCTCTATTTGAATTTTTAGGTATGACGGTTGGCGTTAACGTGCCAAATATGCCTCCGCAAGAGAAAAAAGAGGCCTACCAAGCAGATATCCTATACGGAACAAACAATGAGTTCGGTTTTGATTATCTTCGCGACAATATGGCTTTTCGTGCAGAAGACCGTGTTCAACGTGAACGTTACTTCGCTATTGTCGATGAGGTTGACTCAATCCTAATTGATGAAGCTCGTACACCTCTGATTATTTCAGGTCCAGCAGAAGATAGCTCTGATCTATACACTCGCATTAATACTTTGATCCCGAACTTGCAACAGCAAGAAAAAGAAGATTCTGAAGAGTACCGCGGTGACGGGCACTACACGGTAGATGAGAAATCTAAGCAAGTACACTTAACTGAAACTGGTCAAGAGTTTGTTGAAGAGTTGATGATTAAGAATGGCTTGATGGAAGAGGGTGATACGCTGTACTCACCAACGAACATCAGTCTACTGCATCACGTTAATGCAGCTCTACGTGCTCACGTTTTGTTTGAGAAAAACGTAGACTACATCGTTAACGAAGATGGTGAAGTGGTAATCGTTGATGAGCACACTGGCCGTACTATGCCTGGTCGTCGTTGGTCAGAAGGTCTACACCAAGCGGTAGAAGCGAAAGAAGGCGTTAAAATTCAAAACGAAAACCAAACGCTGGCATCAATTACCTTCCAAAACTACTTCCGTCTCTATGAGAAACTGTCTGGTATGACAGGTACTGCGGATACAGAAGCATTTGAATTCCAGTCTATCTACGGTCTTGAAACGGTTGTTATTCCTACTAACAAACCAATGATTCGTAACGATATGCCAGATGTGGTTTACCGTACTGAAACAGAGAAATTCAACGCAATTATTGAAGATATCAAAGAGCGTGTTGAGAAAGGCCAGCCATCACTAGTTGGTACAGTTTCAATCGAAAAATCTGAATTGCTTTCAAGTGCTCTTAAGAAAGCGAAGATCAAGCACAATGTTCTGAATGCAAAATTCCATGAGCGTGAAGCAGAAATCGTTGCAGAAGCGGGTACTCCTGGCGCAGTAACCATCGCAACCAACATGGCCGGCCGTGGTACCGATATTGTGTTGGGCGGTAGCTGGCAAGCAAAAGTTGAATCCCTTCAGGATCCGACTCAAGAGCAGATTGAGCAGATCAAAGCAGAATGGAAAGTGGTTCATGACCAAGTTCTAGATGCAGGTGGTTTACATATCATCGGTACGGAGCGTCACGAATCTCGTCGTATCGATAACCAGCTACGTGGTCGTTCTGGTCGTCAAGGTGATGCAGGTTCATCGCGATTCTACCTATCAATGGAAGATTCACTGCTCCGTATCTTTACGTCAGATCGTATGGCGAGCCTAATCCAAAGTGGTATGGAAGAAGGCGAAGCAATCGAGTCTAAGATGCTGTCTCGTTCAATCGAAAAAGCTCAGCGTAAAGTGGAAGGCCGTAACTTCGATATCCGTAAACAACTACTTGAGTATGATGACGTTGCAAACGATCAACGTAAGGTTGTTTACGAACTTCGCGATGAGCTGATGAGTGTTGAAGACATCAGTGAAATGATCGATCATAACCGCCAAGATGTATTGACGGCTGTGATTGATGAGTACATCCCGCCACAATCTTTAGAAGATATGTGGGATATTGAAGGCCTACAAGAACGCCTGAAGAATGACTTCGATCTTGATGCGCCAATCAAGCAGTGGTTAGAAGAAGATGACAAACTCTACGAAGAAGCACTTCGAGAGAAAATCATTACTACTGCAGTTGAGGTATACAAGCAGAAAGAAGAAGTGGTTGGTGAGCAAGTATTACGTAATTTCGAAAAGTCTGTGATGCTGCAAACACTTGATACACTTTGGAAAGAGCACTTGGCTGCTATGGACCACCTTCGTCAAGGTATCCATTTACGTGGTTACGCGCAGAAGAACCCGAAACAAGAGTACAAACGTGAGTCGTTTGAACTATTCGAAGGTCTTCTAGATGCTTTGAAGTCGGATGTTATCACTATTCTGTCTAAGGTTCGTGTTCAGCAGCAAGAAGAAGTAGAACGTATGGAAGCTCAACGTCGTGCACAAGCTGAAGAAGCGGCACGTCGTGCTCAAGCCCAACACGCAGCTGCTGAAAACCAACTAGCCGATGATGAAGACTCTTCAGAGGGTGCGCATCAACCAATGGTTCGTGAAGAGCGTAAAGTTGGCCGTAACGAGCCTTGCCCATGTGGTAGTGGTAAAAAGTATAAGCAGTGCCACGGCAAAATCGCATAAGGTTCGATGAATCGTTGTTGTAACATATGACTGCTGCGTTGATGGTACTCACTTACTGGCGTAAGCTCCGTGCCATCGCCTCGCATTCATAGCGTTACAGCTTAGCTTCATGCAAACTTTATAGAACTAATTAAGAGTCGCTTAGGCGGCTCTTTTTGTATCTAATGATATCTCAACAATAGTCAGCCACAATGCAAGGCATGGCAATGGAAAGTAAATAGGAAGTCTGATGAAACGAATTCATATCGTAGCGGGAATCATCTTCAATCAAGATAAATCACAGGTGTTTATTACTAAGCGCCCTGATGGTAAGCACAAAGGTGGTTTTTGGGAGTTTCCTGGCGGTAAAGTAGAACAGGGTGAAACTATCGAGCAAGCGATGATTCGTGAGCTTGAAGAAGAGATCGGGATCATAACCACTGAACAATCGCTATTTGAACACCTTGAGTTTGATTACCCTGACAAGTCTTTGAAATTTGATTTTATTACCGTGACTCAATTCGAGGGACAGCCCTACGGTAAAGAGGGACAACAAGGGGAATGGGTCGAGATCGCCGAGCTTTCTAACTACGCATTCCCCGAGGCTAACGTGCCGATCCTAGAGCGTGTCGTTAAAGAGTTTTCCTAGTCACGACGATATGCCCTCTAGCCAGCATCACGTAATACTGTTAGTTTTAATCAACTGGTAACAAGAAACAAAATTATTAATGGAGAACATGCAATGGTACGTATTGCAATTGCAGGAGCTGCTGGCCGAATGGGCCGCAATTTGGTCAAAGCGACTTTCATCAATCAAGAAGCTAAAGTTGGGGCGGGTTCAGAGCGCCCTGAGTCATCATTAGTTGGTGTCGACATTGGTGAACTGTGTGGTGAAGGCAAGTTTGAAGTGGTTCTTACTGATGACCTAGCTAAAGAGATCGACAATTTTGATGTGATTATCGATTTTACTGCACCTGTAAGTACCTTAGCGAATCTAGAGCTGTGTAAACAGCATGGTAAAAGTATCGTAATTGGTACGACAGGTTTTACTGAACTAGAACGAGAGCTTATTGATCAAGCGGCTCAAGAAGTACCGATTGTGATGGCACCAAACTATTCTGTTGGTGTGAATCTAGTGTTCAAACTGTTGGAGAAAGCTGCAAAAGTCATGGGCGACTATTGCGATGTTGAAATCGTAGAAGCTCACCATCGTCATAAAGTGGATGCGCCTTCAGGCACAGCGATTGGCATGGGAGAAGCAATTGCGGGTGCAATGGGTAATAAGTTAAGCGATGTAGCTGTGTATGCTCGTGAGGGGATCACTGGCGAGCGAACCAAAGATGAAATCGGCTTTGCGACTATTCGCGCGGGCGATATTGTTGGTGAACACACCGCAATGTTTGCTGATATTGGTGAGCGAGTAGAAATCACTCATAAAGCAACAGACCGAATGACATTTGCGAATGGCGCGGTAAAAGCGGCGGTTTGGCTAAATGAAAAGCCAGCAGGCTTCTACACAATGACAGATGTACTTGGGTTAAATGACTTGTAGTCTAGTTGATTCCATTAAGCTTTAAGCCTGAAACCTAAGGCTATAAGCAAAAATAAATAATTATGCGTCGGGCTTGCCCGGCGTTTTTTGTATTTACTGCCAACATACGAATTGTTTAACCGAGTGCTATAAGATAATTTGAAGTGAGTTTTGTTGTGTTTTTGGGTGTTATTTAGTTTTTTGTCTTTGAAGTGCCTAAAAGTTAATGTGTAAATTGCTTGTGCATCGTTTGCGTAATTTTTGGTTAGGAAAGTGTGATCTGTAATGAGTAGCGAAATGTGTGTTTCATGTTTATTTCATCCAAATCCCATATCTCTGCTATTAAACTTTGTTTTTTAGGCCTCTAAAATCATTTTTTCCACTAAAGGCTCTAAATGTTAGATTTCTTTTTAAGATTTTATTGACACATATCAATCACCTCATTAGAATACCGCCAATTTGTCTAAATAACCTAAAAACGCTTTTTTATTGCGTGAAGGAAGGCAGATTTGCAGTTTAATTTATTATTTTTGCATTTTTATTCTGGAGGTTGTCTTGAGTAAATCAGCACTGTTAGTCCTAGAAGATGGGACAGTGTTCCGCGGTGTTTCCATTGGAGCAGATGGTTCATCCGTTGGTGAAGTCGTTTTTAATACCTCGATGACGGGGTACCAAGAAATCCTCACTGATCCTTCCTATTCTCAACAAATCGTTACTCTTACTTATCCTCACATTGGCAATACCGGAACCAATTCCGAAGACGAAGAATCTTCTTCAATCCACGCACAAGGCCTTGTGATTCGCGATCTCCCTCTTATCGCTTCTAACTTCCGTAATGAACAATCCCTTTCTGATTACCTAAAGTCGCAAAACGTTGTTGGTATCGCTGATATCGATACTCGTAAGCTGACGCGTATTCTTCGCGAGAAGGGTGCTCAAAACGGTTGTATCGTAGCGGGTAACAACATCGACGAGGCTCTAGCGCTGGCTAAGGCTAAAGAATTCCCTGGCCTAAAAGGTATGGACCTTGCGAAAGAAGTTACAACAAAAGAAGCGTATCAATGGAAACAAGGTTCGTGGACGCTTGAGGGTGGACTTCCTGAAGCGCAAGACGACAGCGAGTTGCCATATCACGTTGTTGCCTACGACTTCGGAGCGAAACGCAACATCCTGCGCATGCTTGTTGACCGAGGCTGCCGCCTAACGGTTGTACCTGCAGAAACGAGTGCAGAAGAAGTATTGGCTCTTAACCCAGATGGCGTATTCCTATCGAATGGCCCTGGTGACCCAGAACCTTGTACTTACGCAATTGAAGCAACAAAAGTATTCCTAGAAAAAGGCCTACCGATCTTTGGTATCTGTCTAGGTCACCAAATCCTAGCTTTGGCATCTGGTGCTAAGACAGTGAAAATGAAGTTTGGTCACCACGGTGCAAACCACCCGGTTAAAGACCTAGACCGCAACGTTGTTATGATTACTTCCCAGAACCATGGTTTCGCTGCTGATGAAGCGACACTACCTGAGAACCTACGTGCAACTCACGTGTCACTATTTGATGGCTCTCTACAAGGTATCCACCGCACAGATAAGCCAGCATTTAGCTTCCAAGGTCACCCAGAAGCAAGCCCAGGTCCACATGACGCGGCTCCGCTATTTGACCACTTTATCGAACTAATCAAACAACACAGCGCTTAATTCGGAGTAGTAGAGAATGCCAAAACGTACTGACTTAAAAAGTATTCTAATTCTAGGTGCAGGCCCGATTGTTATCGGTCAGGCATGTGAGTTTGACTACTCTGGTGCACAAGCATGTAAAGCACTGCGTGAAGAGGGTTACCGAGTAATTCTTGTTAACTCTAACCCTGCGACCATCATGACTGACCCGGACATGGCGGATGCAACTTACATCGAACCAATCCAATGGGAAGTTGTTCGTAAGATCATCGAGAAAGAGCGCCCAGATGCAGTACTACCAACAATGGGGGGTCAGACGGCTCTTAACTGTGCACTAGACCTTGAGAAACACGGCGTACTTGCAGAGTTCGGCGTAGAAATGATTGGTGCAACAGCTGACGCAATCGACAAAGCAGAAGACCGTTCTCGTTTCGATAAAGCGATGAAGTCTATCGGCCTTGAGTGTCCACGTGCAGATACTGCAAAAACGATGGAAGAAGCTTACGCTGTTCTCGATATGGTTGGCTTCCCTTGTATCATCCGTCCATCATTTACTATGGGTGGTACTGGTGGCGGTATCGCATACAACAAGGAAGAGTTCGAAGAGATCTGTCGTCGTGGTTTGGACCTATCTCCAACCAACGAACTTCTTATCGATGAATCTCTAATCGGTTGGAAAGAGTACGAGATGGAAGTGGTTCGTGACAAAGCGGACAACTGTATCATCGTATGTGCGATTGAAAACTTCGACCCAATGGGCATCCACACGGGTGACTCAATCACGGTTGCACCAGCGCAAACACTAACAGACAAAGAATACCAGCTAATGCGTAACGCATCTCTAGCGGTACTGCGTGAGATTGGCGTTGAAACTGGTGGTTCTAACGTACAGTTTGGTATCAACCCGAAAGATGGCCGTATGGTTATCATCGAGATGAACCCACGTGTATCTCGTTCTTCTGCTCTTGCTTCTAAAGCAACAGGTTTCCCAATCGCTAAGATTGCAGCGAAACTGGCAGTTGGCTTCACTCTTGATGAGCTACAAAACGACATCACTGGTGGTGCGACTCCGGCATCATTCGAACCAACAATCGACTACGTAGTGACTAAGATTCCTCGCTTTAACTTCGAGAAATTTGCTGGTGCTAACGACCGTCTGACGACTCAGATGAAGTCAGTGGGTGAGGTTATGGCTATTGGTCGTAACCAACAAGAATCTCTACAAAAAGCACTTCGTGGCCTTGAAGTTGGTGCCAACGGTTTTGACGAGATGGTTGATCTGGATGCGCCTGACGCACTAACAACAATTCGTCATGAACTAAAAGAAGCTGGCGCTGAGCGTATCTGGTACATCGCAGACGCATTCCGTGCGGGTATGTCAGTAGATGGTGTATTCAATCTAACGGCAATTGACCGTTGGTTTCTGGTTCAGATTGAAGAACTCGTTAACCTGGAAAACCAAGTTAAGGCAGGCGGTTTTGCTGGCTTGACTGAAGATGTGCTACGTAAGATGAAGCGTAAAGGTTTCTCTGATGCTCGTCTATCTTCAATTCTTGGTGTATCTGAGAACGAAATTCGTCGCCTACGTGACCAGTACGATATCCACCCAGTATACAAACGCGTTGATACTTGTGCGGCTGAGTTCTCTTCTGACACCGCTTACATGTACTCATCTTACGATGAAGAGTGTGAAGCGCAGCCGACAGACAAAGACAAGATCATGGTTCTTGGCGGTGGTCCAAACCGTATCGGCCAAGGTATTGAATTTGACTACTGTTGTGTACACGCTTCACTAGCACTGCGTGAAGATGGTTACGAAACTATCATGGTTAACTGTAACCCAGAGACAGTTTCTACTGACTACGACACTTCAGACCGTCTGTACTTTGAACCTGTAACTCTTGAAGATGTTCTTTCAATCGTCCGTGTTGAGAAGCCAAAAGGCGTTATCGTTCAGTACGGTGGTCAGACTCCACTTAAACTGGCTCGAGCTCTAGAAGCGGCAGGTGTGCCAATCATTGGTACCAGCCCTGATGCGATTGACCGTGCAGAAGACCGTGAGCGCTTCCAGGCAGCAGTTGACCGTCTTGGTCTTCTACAACCAGAAAACGCAACAGTAACGGCTATTGAGCAAGCGGTTGAAAAATCGAAAGAGATTGGTTTCCCACTTGTTGTGCGCCCTTCATACGTACTTGGTGGTCGCGCAATGGAAATCGTCTACGACGAGCAAGACCTACGTCGCTACTTTAACGAAGCCGTTAGCGTATCGAACGAGTCACCAGTTCTTCTCGACCGTTTCCTTGACGACGCAACTGAAGTCGATATCGATGCTATCTGTGACGGTGAACGCGTAGTTATCGGCGGTATCATGGAGCATATCGAGCAAGCGGGTGTTCACTCAGGTGACTCAGCATGTTCATTACCTGCTTACACACTAAGTCAGGAAATCCAGGATAAGATGCGTGAGCAAGTTGAGAAGCTAGCTTTCGAACTTGGTGTACGTGGTCTGATGAACACTCAGTTCGCTGTCAAAGATAACGAAGTTTACCTAATCGAAGTAAACCCGCGTGCTGCTCGAACAGTACCATTCGTATCTAAAGCAACTGGCGCACCACTAGCGAAAATCGCTGCACGTGTGATGGCGGGTCAATCTCTAGAGTCTCAGGGCTTTACTAAAGAAATCATCCCACCTTACTACTCAGTGAAAGAAGTGGTACTTCCGTTCAACAAGTTCCCGGGTGTTGACCCACTGTTAGGCCCAGAAATGCGCTCTACTGGTGAGGTAATGGGTGTCGGTGCAACGTTCGCAGAAGCTTACGCGAAAGCGGAATTAGGTTGTGGCGCAGTGTACCCAGAAGGTGGTCGTGCACTACTGTCTGTTCGTGAAGGCGATAAGCAGCGTGTAGTAGACCTTGCATCTAAGCTAACTAAACTTGGTTACCAACTGGATGCAACGCATGGTACAGCTGTAATTCTAGGCGAAGCTGGCATCAACCCACGTTTAGTGAACAAGGTACATGAAGGTCGTCCACACATTCTTGACCGTATCAAGAACAACGAGTACACCTACATCGTAAACACGGCTGCTGGTCGTCAAGCGATTGAAGATTCAAAAGTACTACGTCGTGGTGCGCTGGCTGAGAAAGTGAACTACACAACAACCTTGAATGCTGCATTTGCGGTATGTATGGCTCACACTGCTGACGCTAAAACGTCGGTAACTTCAGTTCAGGAGCTACACGCTAAAGTAGCAGAGAACGAAGCGTAATAACAATCAATAGGCTCGCAACGGAGCCTATATGACAACCTCATTGCCCGCTCTTTTGAGCGGGCTTTTTTGTCTGTTCATTGTTGAAAATTGGGAATGAGTTAAAGTCGAATGTTTCTCTAAAAGAATTATTAACTTGGTGATATTTTGAGTGGAAGATATAGATAACCAATTGATAAGCAATGGAACTCACACTCGAAATACTGACGATTCTTTTCTTTGTTGCTACGGCAGCAGGCTTTATTGATGCTATGGCTGGTGGCGGTGGTTTGTTAACCCTACCAGCGCTTCTGGCTGCTGGTGTGCCCCCGACACAGGCTCTCGCGACCAATAAGCTACAAAGCTCATTTGGCAGCTTTTCTGCTAGTTGGTATTTCGTTCGTAACGGTATCGTCAGTATTAAAGAGATGCGCCTTGCCATTGTTTGTACGTTTATTGGCTCTGCAGTTGGTGCTGAAGCCGTGCAGTATATTGATGCTGGTGTACTAACTAGCCTAATCCCGCTATTACTAGTTGCTATTTCTCTCTATTTCTTAATGATGCCGAAAACCAGAGAGCAATCAGGTAAGGCTAAAATCTCTGAAGCCATGTTTGCCTTTTGTGTCGGTGGCGGTGTGGGTTTCTATGATGGCTTCTTTGGCCCAGGTACAGGTTCGATCTTTACCGTCTGTTTCGTTGCACTTGGTCATTTCTCGTTAGTTGATGCAACCGCACGTACCAAGGTACTTAACTTCACTTCTAATATTGCTGCGCTACTGTTTTTTATTCTTGCTGGTTTGCCAATTTGGGAATTAGGTCTTGTGATGGCCGTCGGTGGTTTTATCGGAGCTCAGCTCGGCGCGAAAGTGGTAGTGAGCAAAGGGCAAAAATGGATTCGCCCCTTGGTGATTACCATGTCTATGCTAATGGCGCTGAAGCTACTTTGGGAACAGCATCAGCAATGGCTGTTATCACTGTTTTAATTCTAGGGTTTTGATAGGAAGAGGCCCGGCAGCAGATATTAATTGGCCGATATAAAGGTGTTAGTTGAGTAAAGTGAGAACAATATTCGGACTCAATTTTCATCGCTTTAATCACCGAGATCGGCACCAGTGCAGGGGCAACTCCCTCTATGGCAAGTTGCGCAGCTGCAGAATAGGAGTCCATTTGCATTATTGGAGTGATGTTTAACTTGGTCAAAATATCGATTTGATAGCTATTCGCCGGGTTATTGAGATCGTTAGTGATAATCGTTTGTGGCAGAGCTTGGAGCTTACGATCAAAGACGATATAAAAAGGTTCATCAAGTAAGTGGAACTGCATCAGGTGACTCTGTTTTGGCATATGACCAGCACAAACACCGATGTGTGCCTTACCTGATTGGACATTTTCTACGATTCTTGGCGTGTGGTTGGTGGTCAGTGTTAAGTACGGGTCTTGCTGGAAATGACGACCGATAATTGCAGAGAGATAGCCTGCGACTAAGGTTTCAGAACAGTCCAATCGCAGCAGGCTTTGATCCGCCATCGTTTGCTGCTCATTAATTAACCCCTGAAGCTCATTGAAAGCCGGGGCAATGCTCTCTATCAGATTGATTGCATCCTGAGTGAGTTGAACATTTCGACCATCTGGTACGATCAACTTCTTGCCAAGTTTACTCTCTAGATTAGCAATTCGTTTGCTAACGGCTGACTGGCTTATATAGAGTAAGCTGCCAGTTCGACTCATCGTCTTTGCTTTACTCAAGACCAGTAAGGTTTCGATGCCTTCCAATAGCATGATATGAACTCGGTGTAGGGGGGAATGAGAATAATGTACCTTACACGAGATGAAATAGGATAGGCCAAATACAAAAAAGGCGCTCAATGAGCGCCTTTTTCAAATAACTAACTGAGAATTATAGAGACTCAGTGAAAGTACGAGCGATTACGTCACGTTGCTGTTCAGTCGTTAGTGAGTTGAAACGAACTGCGTAGCCAGAAACGCGGATAGTTAGCTGAGGGTAGTTCTCTGGGTTTGCAACAGCGTCTTCTAGAGTTTCACGCTTAAGAACGTTAACGTTCAGGTGTTGACCACCTTCGATGCGAGGGGCAGTTTCGATAGCGACTTCACGGCTTTCGTATTCGCCTAGTTCATTGATCGCTACAACTTGGTCTGCTTCAAAACCAGTTGTCGCTGCAACACAACGTGCTTCATTCTTCTCGCTATCTAGTAGCCAGATTGAGTTAAGTAGATCGTCGTTTGCTGCTTTAGTGATTTGAATACCTTGGATCATTACCGTCTCCTAGTCCACTTACGTGGTGTTATTGGTGTTAACTTTCGAATTTTATTGAGCTACGTATTATATAGCGAATATCCCTTATGATAATATT
>NZ_CFHWOM010000039.1:0-35634 GCF_984391705.1 Vibrio sp.
GCTGTTGCTGTTGCTGTTGCTGTTGCTGTTGCTGTTGCTGTTGCTGTTGCTGTTGCTGCTCTAGCGCTTGGTTCACAATATCCAAGTTTGTTTTGGCGTCTTTGTGATTTGGGTTTTGTTCAAGAACCTTTTGGTAAATCTCTGCTGCGTCCTGCAGTTGGCCAGATTGTGCGAGTGCGTTGGCAAGATTATATTGCCCCAATTCAGTGGGACTGTCTTTGAGCGTTTCAACGGCCGATTGATAGTCACCAGCTTGGTACTGAGCAATACCTTTCCATTCCGGTCGGTCAAATAACTCTGCAGCTTTTTCAAACTCTTTAGCTTCATACAGCTGCATGGCTTGTTGATCGTCAGTTAACCAAGGGCTCGCTTGTACTGAAGGAGACTGAAGTAAAGGTAATGAGATGAGGGCAACGCTAAACAGAAAGCCGCGGCGAAACATCAATAGTGCAGGAAGAATGAGTAAAGGGATAAGCCAAAACCCTTGGTTAATTCGCTCTTCGATCTTTTCTCCACCTGCTTGATTACTTGTCTCGTCGATTCTCGATGTGCTGTTCGCAATCTGACTGACATCATTATTGGTAACCTGCACTGGAACAAATTGGCCATTAACACTATTGGCGAGCGCTTTCATATTGGCAAAGTTAGACTTAGCGACAACGGTCTGGCCATTATCTAAAGTCATTAAGCTACCATCTTTGAGCTGAATAGGTGCGCCCGCACGTGAGCCGACACCAAGAATCGTTAAATCCCAATTAGTGTGACTGAGTTGATCTTCGATGCCAGCGCGCTCTACGTCGTCTAAATCATCAGTGACTAAGACAATATTACCCGTCGCTAAGCCGGTATTTTGCATCATCTCGATGGCAAGCCTAACGCCACTTGCAGCATCGGCGCCAGGGTAGGGCATTAAATCCGGTGATAGGTTTGGTACTAGATTCGCTATAGTGCTGGCATCGCTAGTCATTGGGCTAACGATATAGGCATCACCTGCGTAGGCCACCAAACCTGTACTGCCTTCTTTCCACTGGCTCAGTAAGTCTGTCACTTTGTAACGCGCTTGAGTTAGGCGATTAGGTTTAATGTCTGTTGCGTACATAGACATCGACATGTCCATAACCACGACTCTTGCACTTGTGTTGGCAAAGCTAGGGCGCTCTTGAGTGCTAAAACTTGGACCAGAAAGAGCGACGATTGCGATGACTCCCGAAATACTGGCGATACTAAGCCAGCTTTTATTACTCGATGAGCCTTGTACACCCATTGCTTTTGCTAAATGCGGAGCGATGAGGGTTTGTTGTCGAGTTCGTCGATGTAGCCACAGCATCAGTCCAAACCAAGGCAATAATGCAAACAGCCACTGTGGAGTAAGGAGAACGAAATTAGACATGATTTCTCCTAATTAGAATCAGTAGGGTGAAACCGATGAAGGCAATCCCTAGAGGAAGAGGGAACCACTCCTTTTGTGGACGCCATGTTTGAGTCGCTTTTGAAATCGGCTCTAAGCTATTTATTGTGTCATAGATGGTTGCGAGTTCTTGTGCGTCTCGAGCGCGGAAGTATTGCCCGCCTGTGATTTCGGCTATTTCCATTAGCGTCTTCTCATCAAGATCTCGCGCGGTATTTACCTTGCGTGTCATGAAGAACTCTTTGACCGTCATCTCACCGGCACCGACACCTATGGTGTATATGGTGGCATCATACTTTTTCGCAATTTTGGCGGCTTCTATTGGGTCAATCAATCCTGAGGTATTGCTACCGTCGCTAAGTAAGATCATCACTCGCTGCGGAGCGTCGCTATCAATAAAAGTTTTTGTTGCCAGTCCTATGCCTTCGCCAATAGCTGTTTTCTCGCCAATCAAGCGCAATACCAGTTGGTTAACTTGGTCGGAGATGGTTTTTCTATCTAAGGTCAAAGGTGTTTGCAAATAGGCATGATCGGCAAACAGCACTAACCCTAACCGGTCTCCCACTCTTTGGGTAGCGAAGTCACTCACCACTTGTTTCACCGCGGAGAGTCGGTCAATGTAATCGCTGCCGTTGCTCATATCTTCCTGGCTCATCGAGTAGGAAAGATCGAGCACCAACATTAAGTCTCTGTGTTTAGGTTGAGTGGTAACGGGTTCGCCGTACCACACCGGTCTGGCCATGGCGAGAATGAGTCCACTCCATACAATGGCCGCGACAGATTTTGCCAGCCAGTTTTTCGGGGTAGCACTTTGCTTTGTGGCAGGCACATAAGGCAAATATATCGGTGAACGCTGTTTGACCGCAGGTACTAAATAGTAAATGAGCAGTGGTAGAGGTAGGAGTAATAGGCTCCACCACCAGACCAAATCAAAGTTTGCCAACTATGCACTCCTTCTTTTAGGTGGCAGAGCTTGCTCCACCCAGACTTTACAGTCTTGAATGAGCTCATCAGCGTTCGCAACAGGTTGTTTGCTATAAAGAACCTGTTGCCAGATTGCTTGATTAGGAGCAAAACGCGGCGCTTTGATTTGACTGTCTAAGAATTGATACCACTTGTCGCCAGTGAGTTGAGCAATTTCTTCTCGTGGGTAATAACAGAGAGCAGCTTGCCTTACTAGTTCAATTGCCTCTGAAGGTTTTTCACCATGTGAAAGTAGACGTAGTGCGGTTTTTTTAGGTGCCAGACGTTTTTTGTTCCAGCGTAGTATTAGCCAAATTACAAACAGCGAAACGAGGATCGCGGCCAGTACTGCCCACCATCCCCAAGCAAGTGGAAACCACGCAGGTACTTCTGGTAAATGCATTGGCTGGAGAGGAAGCGTTGTGGTTTGAGTCTCTGAGCTCATTATTGAAATCCATGTAACTGTTGAGTAAGTGCAGCGTCGCTAGAGAGCGTAGAAAAACTCATCCCCAAGCTATGTGCCAATTGTTTGAGATGCTGCTGCTGATTGTTGAATGCGGACTCTATACCTTGGCGCGTTTTTTTCGAAGAAAAATCTAACCAACGAGTTGTCTGTTTATCAGAGACTTGCTCTGTGCCACGGTAATGCGTGATCCCTTGTTCAAGAGGGTCACATATCTGTACTAACCGAACGCGATTGTGTTGGCCTAAACGGCGTAGAAGTTTTTGGTCATCTTCGCTTAAGCGGACAAAGTCACTCAGGAGTACGATCTCACTGCCTTTCGGGCACATTCGCGCGAGCGCTTGAAGACCTTCTCGCATATCTGGGTTTGCGGCGCGCTGAGCATTAAGCTGCGATTGATGATGAGTGACTAACCCTTGCGCGATGGCTAAGGCTCCTTTACTACGCGAAATAGGTTTAAGCTCGATAAGGCGATCACCAAGGTCAATCAAAGCGCCGACTCTGTCTTGTTGAGATACGCTGAGCCAAGCAATCAAGCTTGCCATATGCGCCATTTGAACAGACTTCAACATCAACTGAGACCCAAAAATCATGCTAGCGCTGAGATCGAGGTAAAGTACGATCGGTTTTTCACGCTCTTCTGTGAAAAGTTTGGTGTGTGGTTTACCTGTGCGAGCCGTAACGCGCCAATCAATTGCTCGGATATCATCCCCCGCTTGATATTGGCGAACTTCACTGAAATCCATACCACGCCCCAATTGACGGCTTTGGTGTTGGCCAAGCATTTGTGACCATAGACTTTTCGCAGGCGGTAACCATTTGACACATTGCTGCTTGTAATACAGCAGCTCATCTAGAGTCAGGTTAACCCCGTCGCTATGAGTTGGTAATTCAGGCATTTGATTGACCCTTACGCGCTACCAACCAGTGATAGTAGTTTGTTGATCACTTGGTTTGGATGTACTCCTTCGGCTTGCGCTTGGTAGCTTAGTAACAAGCGGTGGCGAAGTACAGGGAATGCCATGGCTTGAACATCTTCAGGCGAAACAAAGTCACGACCACTTAACCACGCATGAGCTCTAGCACATCGGTCAAGGGCGATGGTTGCACGGGGACTGACGCCCATTTCGATCCAGTTGCTCAACGTGTCATCGTATTTTGTCGGTTGGCGTGTCGCCATGATCAAACGAATAATGTATTGCTCGATGCCCTCTGCCATATGAATGTTGAGCACTTCTTGGCGAGCTGCGAAGATATCTTCCTGCTTTAAAACTGGCGGTGTCACTGTTGTCTCACCTTTGGCTTCACCACGATTTAGACGCAAAATGGCCAGTTCGCTTTCGGCATCTGGGTAGTCGACATCAAGGTGGATTAAGAATCGGTCAAGTTGCGCTTCTGGCAGCGGGTATGTCCCTTCTTGTTCGATAGGGTTTTGTGTTGCCATGACCAAAAACAGTTTCGGTAAGGGGTAAGTTTTACGACCAGCAGTAATTTGTTTCTCTGCCATTGCCTCTAGCATTGCTGCTTGCACTTTAGCTGGCGCACGGTTAATTTCGTCAGCCAAGATGAGAGAGTTAAAAATAGGTCCAGCTTGGAAGGTAAACTCGCCGGTTTCTGGTCGGAAGATATCTGTCCCCGTTAAATCGGCTGGTAACAAATCTGGCGTAAATTGAATACGATGGAAGTCGCCTTCGATACAATCGGCTAACGATTTAACTGCGCGTGTTTTTGCGAGACCAGGAGGCCCTTCGACCAAGATGTGACCGTCAGCCAGTAGGGCAACCAGTAGCTGGTCGACTAACTCACTTTGTCCTATAACTTGATTGTTTAGGTACTCTCTTAGCTGTTGTAGAGCTTGTGATTGCATCGATTTTTCTCCTAATTTTTCCACTTAGTGATTCGGAATCTAGAAAAGTTCCTTCTCTTTTTATTGTTAACTCGTTAATTGGCGAGAAATTCATCAATAAGCGTTTTAAGTCGTGCTGATAAAACGTTATTTGTCAGTTGGTTAAGATATGGGGTTAAAACCCAGATAAACAATATTCCAAACTTGAAATCCTTACTTTCAAAATAGATAGCAAACAATTGAGTGAAAAATGTCCGGTTAAAAACAAAATAGTAAAGGAATATGTCAAATGGCCGATAAAGGTACTTAATTGGACCGGCCTCTAGCAGGGAGGGCATCACTCAACTAATGTTAGAGGTGATGCTAAGGCCAGAAGATAACTACAATTGCTCTAAGAAGGCAGACAACCAATGAAATTGAACTCCATCACTATTAAACAAAAGGTAGTTGCGGGGATTACTTTTGCCGTGCTGGCATCGACGATAATCGTTGGTGTGATGGCGCAACGCCAGGCGAGAAGTGTCCTAGAACATCGTCTTATTGATATCGAGCTACCTTCAATGCTCGAGCAAATCAACGCTCAGATTGACCGCGAAGTAAGCCAACTTTTACTTGCTGCTGAACAAGTGGCGAACAACGAATTCATTAAACAAGCGGTAGACACAACCTCAATTGATGCGCAAACGGAAGCACTATTGGTTAAAGAGCTGAACAATGTTCGTAGCCAATATCAACTGAATGATGCGTCAGTGGCGAACCGAAATACGGCGTACTACTGGAACCAAAATGGCTTCTTACGTCAGTTAAACCAGCAGCAAGACGGTTGGTTCTTCGGTTTCACTCAATCAGGTAAGCCAACTTCTGTGAGTATTTTCCAAGAATCTAACGGTGACGTGAAAATGTTTGCCAACTTCCAATTGACTAACGGCTTGACGATGTCTGGTTTGTCTAAGTCAATGGACGATATGGTGTCTTTGCTGAATGGGTTTAAGATTGAAAAGACCGGTTTCGTGTTTTTAACGGATGCAGAAGGTGGTGTTCAAATTCACCGAGACAACAGCAAAGCGAAATCGTCTCTCTCTCAGCTATATGGTCGCGGCTCTAGCGAACTATTAGGCAAGTCAGGCTTTAACTTAATTGAAGCAGACTACGAAGGTCAGCGCGTGTTTGTTGCTAGTACTTACATCCCTTCAATGAATTGGTTTGTGGTTGGTGTAGTCCCTGTTGATGAAGTGTTTGCTGACCTCAACAGCGTTGCGAAACAGATGATGGTGACAACTGTAGTGGTTGCTGGTCTGTTTATCTTCATGGGTATTTTCTTAGCCAATAGTATCGCAAGTCCAATTCGTGCGATTGCAGAGCGCTTTAGCGATCTAGGCAAAGGTGATGGTGATCTATCACAACGTATTGAAGTGCAAGGCAGTGATGAAATTGCTCAGCTGTCGGAAGGCTTCAACGGCTTTATCGAGAAAATCCATGAGTCAATGAAAGAGGTAGCATCGACTAGTGGTGCATTGCAAGCTGCGGCAGATGGCGTTTCAAGCAAAGCGAACACGACGCATGACAACAGCCAAATGCAACGTGACCAGACCATCCAAGTTGTGACGGCGATTAACCAAATGGGGGCGACCATTAGTGAGATCGCATCCAATGCGGCGACTGCCGCGGAAACTGCGACTCAAGCTTCTGACAATACGCAAGTTGGTCAAGATGTTGTTGGCAAAGCGAAAGACGCTATCAGTCGCTTAGCATCGGATATTGAAAGCACGGGCCAAGTCGTTGAGCAGTTAGCTTCAACGACTCAGGACATTGGCTCTATTCTTGATGTAATTCGTGACATCTCTGAGCAAACTAACTTACTCGCTCTAAATGCTGCGATCGAAGCTGCGCGTGCTGGTGAGCAAGGCCGAGGTTTCGCGGTGGTTGCGGATGAAGTTCGTAACCTTGCAAGTCGCACGGCTGATTCGACGGAAGAAATTCAGAAGATGATCAACCAGCTGCAAAGCGATGCGAAAGATGCAGTAACTGCAATGGAAGCAGGTAAAGCAGTAACAGGGGAAGGGGTTTCTTCTTCTGATGAGGCAGTTGAAGTGCTGATCTCAATTTCTGAGCGTATCCATGATATTTCAGACCGCAATACTCAAGTTGCGACAGCAACAGAAGAGCAGTCTACGGTGGTTCATACCATCAACCAAAACATTGAAGAAATTAATGCTATCAATGAGGTAACTACAGGTACTGCGGAAGAACTCGCGGCTGCAAGTGCAGAATTGAAAGACTTGTCTATGCGTCTAGACCGAATGGTTGGCAGCTTTAAGCTGTAAACTCCTCGCATAGGCTAGAAAAAATGGGGCTAAGTGGGTTACACTTAGCCCCATTATTTTTAGGTAAGATTGACATATAGGGTCGTTGAATCATGAGTGATTTCGAAAAAGAGCTAGAGCAAATGTCTCAAGAAATGGGTGATGAGCCTGAAGTAGCATTGCCATCGATTGATGAGCAGAAAGCCATTGCTGCAGAGCTTAAAAAGCTGGAAGAAGAAGGCAAATTGACCCCAGAAGTGCTTGAGCAATATTTTGGAAAATTTTACGCGAAGAACGATAAACCAGTTCACTAAGTCGTATTATTGTTATTGAAAAAAGCCGCCAATGGCGGCTTTTTAATATTTGGAAGTAGAGAATGTTTATCGTATACCGACTGATCAAGTTAGCGTTGATCTGTGCTGTGTTTTTTACTGTCTATGATCTGATTGCGTTTGGCGAAATTACTTGGATTACTCGCCTATTAGCCCAGTTTTAGGCTTCGAGACAATATATATTCAAAAGTTTGCATTTGGTACTAGAGATAACTCCTTGTAAAGACTAGGCTAACAATATCAACTCAATTACATAGAGACTGAAAATGGAACAAAGGCTCTATTACTGGTTACATCGTGCTTATATGCTTGGGTTAAAGTTAGCTGCAAAAGTGCTACCTATCTCTAAACCCACACTTTTTCTTGGCAAGGAAGCATTGAAACAGCTTTGTCATAGCGTTTCCATTATGGGAATAGATAAGGCTTTAATTGTGACCGATAGCGGCATTGTAAAGCTTGGATTGGCTAAAAAGCTGATATTCGAATTTGAACGTGTCGGTGTGCATTGCGAGGTGTACGATGGTGTTGAGCCGGATCCAACTTATCGACATGTTGATCAAGGCTTGTCTCTTTATCGTAAACATCGTTGCCAGGCCGTTGTTGCTCTCGGTGGTGGTTCACCTATCGATTGTGCCAAAGTGATTGCCGCATGCGCGACTAACCAAAAGCCCGTTCGTCGCTTAGTTGGCTTGCTTAAAGTATGGAAAGCGCCTGCTCCCACTTTTGTCATTCCAACCACGGCAGGCACGGGGTCAGAAGTCACGGTAGCCGCTGTCGTTTCTGACCCTATTACCCATAAAAAGACGCCGGTCATGGATCCTAAGCTTGTTCCCATTGCTGCAGCCCTAGATCCAAGCTTAATGCTGGCGCTACCTGCTCAAATTACGGCGCAAACTGGTATGGACGCATTCACCCATGCAATTGAGGCCTATATTTCGGGTAATGCTACTCAAGAAACGGATCGCTATGCTCTAGCGGCGGTGACGCTTATTGATGAAAATCTAGAGAAAGCGGTGAAGTTTGGTCAAAATGCGATTGCTCGTCAGAATATGGCACTGGCTTCTTACTACGCTGGTCTTGCGTTTACCAAAGCAAGTCTTGGTTATGTTCATGCCATTGCACATACTTTAGGTGCTAAATATGGTACACCGCATGGCCTAGCGAATGCGGTTGTGTTACCCCATGTTTTAGAGTTTTCTAAGCTTGAAGCCAAAGAGAGGATGGCGAAACTGTCTGATACTTTGAGCTTAACGGACAGCCATGTTTCGGACTCCATCAAAGCTCAGGCTTTTATCGACTACGTTAAACAGCTGCAGAAAAAGTTAGATTTACCTTCTCATTTTGACCATATTCTTCAGGAGCATATTGCTGAACTCGCCAAGCAATCTTTGCATGAAGCAAGATGGAACTACCCGGTACCTAAATACATGCAGCAAGAAGAGTGTGAGAGATTGATTCTGGCCGTGTCGGCAAGCAAATAAAAAGCCCTTAAGCGAATATACTTAAGGGCTTTTAAACGTTAAGTTATGGTGAAGGTTACTTCACAGTCCATGCGATGGTCTCACCAGCGCGGATTGGAACAACAATATCGCTGCCAAATGGCATGCTTTCAGAAACCGGCCACTCTTCTTTTACTAGAGTTACTGTGTCTGAATTGCGTGGCACACCGTAGAAATCAGGACCATTGTGGCTTGCAAACGCTTCAAGGTTTTCAAGCTTACCTTCTAATTCAAATACTTCTGCATAGAGTTCTAGTGCTGCGTGCGCGGTGTATGAACCAGCACAGCCACATGCCGCTTCTTTCATGCCTTTTGCGTGAGGCGCAGAGTCAGTACCAAGGAAGAACTTTTTGCTGCCGCTTGTTGCCGCTTCAATGAGAGCTTTTTGGTGTGTATTACGCTTTAGGATTGGTAGGCAGTAGAAGTGAGGCTTGATGCCACCAACCAACATGTGATTACGGTTATATAGCAGGTGATGAGCGGTAATCGTTGCTGCTACGTTGTCGTTAGCGTTTTTTACAAAGGTTGCTGCATCAGCGGTAGTGATATGCTCAAGAACGATTTTTAGATTTGGGAAGTCATTAACAATTGGAGCAAGAACTGTTTCAAGGAACTCTTTCTCACGGTCGAAAATATCAACCTCGTGATGGGTCACTTCTCCGTGAACAAGCAATAGCATTCCAACTTCTTCCATCGCTTCCAATACGTGGTAGATGTTCTTTGCTGACGTAACACCTGAATCGGAATTGGTTGTTGCGCCAGCAGGGTAGAGCTTAGCGGCAACTACGGCACCTGATTCTTTGGCTTTGCGAATTTCTTCATGAGTGGTGTTGTCGGTTAGGTAAAGTGCCATTAATGGCTCGAACTGCTCACTAGGCTTTTCTGCCATGATGCGCTCACGGTATGCAAGAGCCATTTCGGTATTGGTAACTGGTGGGATGGTATTTGGCATGATTAGCGCGCGACCGTTGTAGCGGCTAATATCTCGCACGGTATCCTTTAGAACTTCGCCATCACGAAGGTGAACATGCCAGTCATCAGGACGTGTGATCGTAAGTGTTGTCATTATTGCTCCCACCATTTAGTAAGTTGTCTGATTGGAGCCTAAACGTAACGAAAACTGTGAAAGCAAACGCTTACGCTTAGGCGACAGGATGATAGAGCAATCAGCTTACTATTGCATCCCCTTTTTTTGACGGCCTACTTGGTTGGGTAGTATTTGACCAGTTATTTTAGGGTCAGCCACAATGCGTGGATACTTCCTGGCAGGAAGAAGAAGAAAGTCAAAATAAGGTTGATAAGAAAATCTTTGTTTAAACCTTTATCAATAAATACAGCGAGTGGTGGTAGGAAGATACACAGCAGAATCATTACCAACTTGTTCATACATTTCTCCTTAGTGACAGAAATCATAATTGTTGTCATAAATTTGACGTCTATTATGGTAGTCAAAGTTCCATTTTCAAATTCAGATCACTACTTAATCAGATATTTCAGGTAATTCCGACAGTTACTGACGCGGAATATCAAAAGTGAGATGAATCTCTCGCTAGCCGAGATGGAAAGTTAGCCAAGACAGTATTGTCGAGATCGGTATAATGAAGCGACAATAATTCAAAGCTTAGGATGGGCAATGTCAGCTTCAACTCTTTCTCAAATCAACGTTTATCCGGTCAAGTCTGTAGGGGGAATAGCTATTTCCTCTGCTTGGGTAGAAAAGCAAGGTCTTACCTTTGATCGACGCTTCATGCTCGCGCTTTCAGATGGATCTATGGTCACTGCGCGTAAATTCCCTCAGATGGTGCTAGTAAAATCAACGCTAACGTCAGATGGATTGATCTTTACTGCGCAAGGGCACCCAACACTTCGAATCCGTTACGCTGATTTTAAGATGCAAGAAGCCCCTGCACAGGTATGGAAAGATAACTTTACTGCCTATACCACAACCGATGATGCTGATGACTGGTTTAGCGCTGTTTTAGGTCAACGTGTTGAATTACTTTTTACTGGCGAGCAATCTAATCGTGTACGCGAAAAACTGGGGCACAATGTCAGCTTTGCTGATGGTTATCCCCTGTTGGTGATCAGTGAAGCGTCATTACAAGAGCTCAACCGTCGAAGCCCAGAAAAGCACTCGATGGACCAATTTCGTACCAACCTTGTGGTCAGTGGCGACGAGCCGTTTATTGAAGACAGTTGGAAACGTATTCGAATCGGAGAGGTTGAGTTTGAAGCGGTCAAGCCTTGTGAGCGCTGTATATTGACGACGGTAGATGTTAAAACCGGTGAGCTACGAGGCTCAAAAGAGCCGCTAAATACTTTATCTCAATTTAGAGCGAACGAAACTGGTGGAGTGTTCTTCGGTCAAAACCTTGTAGCAAAAAACGAGGGGACGATACAGCAGGGAGATACGGTTGAAGTTCTCGAGTATAAAGAGAAAGAGTTTTACGCGGATAACTCGCCAAAACAGCTTCTTATGACTTGCGTTGAACGTGAAGAGATAGCCCGCGACTTTATGACGTTTTGGCTCGAGCCTCAACATGGTGAAACACCGGTTTATCAACCAGGGCAACATTTACCTATCTCTATTGAAATTGATGGTGAGCGAGTTGCACGTCGTTATACGCTCTCGTCCAGTCCATCGAGACTGGGCCGATTGGCTATATCAGTGAAGCGTATTGATGGCGGCCGTGTTTCTAACTGGCTAGTTGATAACTTGCAAGTAGGTGATACGCTAAGTTGTGAAGAGCCTGACGGCAGTTTTCACCTAGGTAATAAGCAGGGCTTACCGATGCTGCTACTCTCTGCTGGAAGTGGTGTGACACCAATGATGTCTATGCTTCGCTACCTATCGGATCATGACCAAATCAAAGATGTTGTGTTTTACCACCAGTGTCGAAGTGTTGAAGATATCCCATACAAAGCAGAACTTGATGAGTTGAAACGCAAGCACGAAGGTCTGACTGTATTCTTCTCGCTTTCTCAGGCTCCGATTGATTGGTTTGGCTTGAAAGGGCGTTTGAGCCTTTCCCACCTGAAGCAAATTCGAAACCCTGGTCAGCGTCAGGTGTTCGTATGTGGGCCTGATGGTTTTATGCAGAAGGCAAAAAATCTACTGTTTAAACAAGGTCTACCAGAGTCTTGTTACCATCAAGAAGCGTTTGGCGTGGCAACGATCAGCAAGCGGGAACCAAAAGCCGTGACGATTTCCGTGAATGGCAATCTATTTACAGGAGACAACCAGAAAACGCTGTTAGAGCAAGCGGAAGATGCGGGATTACCTATCGCGAACAGTTGCCGAGCAGGTTTATGTGGAGCATGTAAAGTGACGGTAGAGTCAGGCAAGGTTCACCAGCCTGATGTTCCAGCGTTACAGGATCACGAGCGTCATATGGGGGTGGTGTTAGCTTGCTGTTCTGTCCCAGAAACGGATGTTGAAGTCGTTAGCTAACGTTGCTTCAGGTTGCACGTCGTCTTACTTCAGTGAGGCGGCTATTCGCGATGATCTGTTAACGTTGAATTTTATCGGATCGCACTCTTGTTTCGGCCGTTATGCTTTGCCTCATAAAGCGCTTGATCAGCTCGTCGATAGAGAGCAAAAAAGTCACCGTCTTCGGGAGCCAGTTCTGTTACTCCGCAAGAGATAGAAAACGGAGCTTTCGGATTGTTAAGCGGTGAAGTTTGAAAAGCGATCCGGAGACGCTCAGCAATATCATGCGCTCCTTGTGCTTGCGTTTTGTTTAACACAATTAAGAACTCTTCTCCGCCAATACGGCCGCAACAATCTTCGCTTCTCAAATTACGACGGATTATTTCCGCTAATTCGACGATAACCTTGTCTCCAAAGTCGTGGCCGTGGGTGTCATTAATCTGTTTGAAGTAATCGATATCAATAACAATGCACGAAAGTGGTGCTTTCGACTCTATGGCTTGGTGAAACGCACTGGAAAAAAACTGCCACAGCTTGCGGCGGTTACACAGCTTGGTCAGTTCATCAGTATTGGCAAGTTCGGCGAGCTTTTCTCGCATGTTTACGAGATCCGTTATGTCTGTAGAAACACCGATCAAACCTATAACTTGCTTGGTTTTGGAGCTAATGATCGGTTTTTTTATTGCACGGTAGATGCGTAACTTTCCATCAGGTATTGCCCGGGTATGTTCCTCGTTGGTGACCGTTTCTGCCGTTTCAAATACGGTGTTGTCACTGTGAAGGATATCTTCGAGGAGCTCATGGTGGAAAAAGTCGTAGTCCGTTTTCCCTTTCAGCGATTCTAAGTTGGTATTGAACAGTTCCAGCGTCAGTTGATTGGCGTAGAGGTATTCCCCCCTACGGTTTTTGACAAACACGTAGGAGCCTATTTCATTTAACACGACCTCATGTAAAGTGAAATGGTCATGGTTGTAGATATCTTCAATGCGCTCAAGTTCAATCATGTAACCTCCCAACGTGAGTGAGGTCTAGCCAACATATCCTGACGCGTACGACTTTTAATCTAATTATTATTGATAATACATTGCTATAAGTCGCTTGTTACCTATAACCATATACCTATTTGCGCCAGTCTACCTATACTTGGTTAACGTTTTGTAATGGGGACTGTGTCTTACGTTTGAGTTTAAGTTGAGAAAGTATTACACCAGATATCACAAGAAGCCCACCCAATAGGTGATAATCATGAATGGTCTCGCCTAGTAATGAGGCCGCCAGCGTGATAGCAACCACCGGCATTAGGTTCATGAACATGGCGCTTGAGTCTGCACCGATAAGGTCAATCGCTTTGACCCACATCCAAGGAGCAATAACAGAGGCAGCCAATCCAGCGTAAGCAATCAGAGGGAGTGATGCTTTTGAAGGTAAGAGTGTTTGGCTGGTTAACCAAAGAGGTGTCAGCATGAGGAGTGCGAGTGAGCCTTGCATGTACACCATAGTCCAGTTAGATAGTGGCATCTTCCACCGTTTCAATAGCACACAGTACGCAGCGTAGCAGATGGCGGTGATCACCATGAGCCCATCACCGAAAGAGATACTGTTGTGGAAAAAGAAGGTGACGTCACCTTTGCCAAGCATCAAAGCTAAGCCTCCCAATGCGATCACACCCCCAACAATGCTAACGGGTGACATGGCTTTTCCAAGTAGAGGAACACTAAGAAATACGCTGAGTAATGGAACCAAAGAGGTGATGAGCGCCATATTTGACGCAGAGGTTGTTAAACCCGCGTAGTAGGCCAGAGATTGGTTAAGCACCATGCCAAGCAAAGCGAGAAACGCAATCTTTGCCAAATAAGGTTTGATGGTGCTCCATTGCTTCAAGACCTTCGGAAGGCAGAAAGGCGACAGAATGGCGATAGCGAATAACCAGCGATAGAACGCCATCGCGCTAGGCTCAATTACCTCAGAAGCCATTTTGTTAATGATCGCATTGCCGCCCCAAATAAAAACGGTAATAAGAGGTAATAGGTAAACCATGTGAAATCCATCGCATTATTTTGATGGAATGTAGTGTGACAGGTCTATATGATTATAAATATCTTTAAAAAGACATTGAGCGTTGTAGGAAGACAAGTTTGAGAAAGTCGGCGAAACATCTTCATCCCTCTTTATCAATTGATAAAGCTCCATCAGATGTATTTATGAATTTTGAGGCGTTTCTGTCCAATACTGAAACACGGATGCATAGTCATCCTTGGGGGCAGGTCCAACTGATCAGCGGTGGGATTTTGGAAATGGAAGCTGAAGACACTCGATTCCTTGCACCACCTCATCTCGCGATCTGGGTCCCCGCTGGCATTAAACACACCAGTTACAATCGTAAGCCGCTTTCATACTGCTCACTTAACATTGCTCATACTTTAACGACGAACTTCCCTGATTGCACCAGCCTTATCAAAGTGACGCCGATTGTTTCTGCGATTATTGATGACTTTCGTCAGCGTGGGGTGAATGTCGCTGAGTCAGAGCAGGATAAACGACTGGTTCAAGTGCTGTTAGATCAACTGGCAACTCGTGATACTCAGCATCATTTCTTGCCCTCTACTGATAACAAATATCTGGCTAAGATCTTAGTGGCAGTCGAAGAAAACCCAATCGACAATACGAGCCTTTCAGAATGGGCAGAACGAGTGCACACCACAGAGCGTACCTTAGCACGACACTGTCAGTCAGAATTAGGTATGAGTTTTACCGAATGGCGGTTGAGAGTGCGCTATCTTTATTCAATGGATCTTTTACGGAAAGGCCATTCAGTAAAAGAAGTGGCTCTTACGCTAGGTTACAACCAAGCGAGCCCGTTTATTGCAATGTTCAAAAAATACTCCGGGCAGACCCCGGAGCAGTATAAAAACAAATTGTTATAACTGATTGAGTACGTAGTCTAAACCACCAGTAATTGCCGCGACCTGAGCATCATTACACTCTTCATCGGTCACCTTGGGACTATCTGGGTACACTTCCGTTGTTGTGCCATATTGGCAGGTTGTGACACCGCCACACAGGCCAAGCTTCACCATTGGGTAGTTGATTACGCCATACTGCACGACAGCAGAACCGATTATTTCACCGTTATCATCAGCAGGGGCGATGTGAGTCACCTTGCTAACAGATTCAATGACGGCAGCTTGGAACTCCGATTGTGGGTTTTCTGTATCACCAACCGTGTAGAAACCGTCTGGGATCATACCTTCGATGTATTCAATACCATCGCGTGCAGCTAGAGCAGGGCGGAATTCCGTTTCATCGGTATCGGTGGTCTCATGCAAATCAATATGAACCAGAACTTCCTTACCCAATGATGCCACAAGCTTCATCAGATTAGCGGATTCTTCAGCAGGGGAGTCTTGGTAGAAAGAGCGGTTTGGATCTAGCGCTAGCGGGTTCCAACGATTGATCGTTTCGTATCCCCATGGGCTAACACAAGGCGCTACCACTATGTTGAAATACTCTGCGTAGCGCTCCATCTCATTGGCTGCGAATTTTAGTGCACCATGAACTCCGCTGGTTTCGTAGCCATGTACACCACCAGTGACTAAAACGATAGGCTTATCGGCATCCCAGTTGTTCGACTTAATACAGAACAGCGGGTAACGCGCTTCGTCGTAAGAGAGTGCGCCATAGTGTTCAACAGAGAATCGATCGCTCAGAGCTGTAATCTTAGGTACGACTTCTTGCTGATATTCGCGTTTGATGGTGGTCTGCTCACGCCAAGCAATTCGTTCTGCCTCGCCCCATTTTTGACCTGGGGTACCGATAGGATAAGTGTAAGTACTGCGCATTACCTTGCCTTTATGGTTATTCAAATACCGCAACAGAATAGAATGCAATGGGGTATGTCGCAATCAATTGCGTGGAAGAAAATCAAGATTGACGTAGCTTTGACATCTTTTCAGTTTGTCGTTTTTGTTCTCAGTGTTACATTTGCTTACATTGATTGGAGGGGCAAATAAGAGAGTCTCTATGGCTGGTGCAAGCCTATTAACCTTATTAGATGACATCGCAACCGTGTTGGATGATGTTGCATTAATGTCGAAAGTTGCAGCCAAGAAAACGGCTGGTGTGCTTGGTGATGATCTGGCATTGAATGCCCAACAAGTTTCCGGGGTTACAGCAGAACGTGAGATCCCCGTTGTGTGGAGTGTGGCGAAAGGGTCATTTCGCAACAAGCTCATATTGGTTCCTTCGGCTTTACTTATCAGTGCTATTGCTCCTTGGTTGATCATGCCGCTTTTGTTAGTCGGAGGTCTACTTTTGTGCTTTGAAGGAGCTGAGAAAATCATTGAGAAACTTTTTCACACTAAGCATTCAGCTCAAGAAAAATCAGAACTTGATTCGGAATTGTCGGTGGATGAGTATGAGCAGAAAAAGATTGCAGGTGCGATACGGACCGACTTTATTCTGTCTGCAGAAATCATCGTCATAGCTCTCGGGACCGTACAAGGGCAATCAACACTAACTCAAGTGCTGGTGGTCAGTTTGATTGCGGTAGTGATGACTATTGGCGTGTATGGTCTTGTTGCGGGCATCGTTAAGCTCGATGATCTAGGCTTCTACCTTGAACGTCGAAGTGAGGGCAAAGGTGCAATGGCATCGCTAGGTCGCAGCTTAATTGCGTTTGCGCCTAAGCTTATGAAGGTACTCGCGGTCGTCGGTACGGCAGCCATGTTTCTCGTTGGTGGTGGTATTGTAGTTCACAACGTTCCGATGATTCATCATTGGATAGAGCCGATCATAATGGACATCCCAAATGTTTCTCTGGCGAAAGCTCTTTTCCCAAGTTTGTTAAATGGCTTGATTGGAGTGGTCGCAGGACTCCTAGTTGTCGCAATTTGGGGTGTCATAGGGCGAATAAAAAGCTAGAAAGGAGAGCTTATGCTCTCCTTTTTATTGTTGCGTGATCTGTTGAAGCGCAGAAATCAAAAGTTCCGTCGTCTGAGCGCCTGAGATTAAGTGCTTTCTATCAATGATGATTGCAGGTACCGCGTTAATCCCCGCTTCAAGCCACTGTTGCTCTGTGGTAGCGACGCTTTCAGCCCAGCCGTCATCTTCGAGGACGTCTCGCGCTATATCTAGGTCGAGGCCAACGCTTTGAATGCACTCAAGCAATACATCGTCATTACTGATGTCTAGATTGTCGGTGAAGTAGGCATGGAAAAGGGCGAGCTGCAGATCCAACTGTTTGTCTTCACTGGATGCCCACATCAACAATTGATGTGCTTTGCGTGTATTATAGATGCGCATATCTGGCGTAAAGTTGAAATCAAATCCGACTTCATTACCCAGCCCACTTAACGTTTCACGTGCTGATTGGCTTGCTTCATCTGTAGTGCCGTACTTCTCTTGTAAATGTTCTTTTAGGTTTTGACCGTCTTGCCCCATCGCAGGATTGAGTTCAAATGGATGCCAACTGACGTCTGCTTCCACCTGATCGGAAAGTGTCATCAACGCTTGCTCTAGTCGCTTGTAGCCGATAATACACCATGGGCAAACGACATCAGAGACAATATCTATGCGAACCTTTTTCATCATTACTACCTTCGTAAACCTACCTAATAGTATAGCTGCATGCGACTCTAGATTTTATTAAACGGTTCACTATTTCACTAACTCTACGCCTTTTACCTACTACGCAAAAAGCTGTGCTTAGGGGGAGTAGGATTGCTTTTCACCTTTGATAAGATAAGCACCGTTAAAGAATTACCTCAAAAACGAATAACAACGATAGGAACTGGTAATGTTTACTTCTCACGCAACGGACGTCATTTTGCATGCTTTTGACTGGCCTTATGAGCTTGTCACTCAACGCGCGAAGCAGATTGCCCAAGCTGGATACAAAACGGTTTTGGTTTCGCCTCCTATGAAGTCGCTAAAGTCGAAAGAAGGCACGATGTGGTGGCAACGCTACCAACCTCAAGATTACCGAGTTATCGATAATCAGCTTGGTAATACCGAAGATGTGAAACAAATGATTGAGGCACTGAAGGAATACAAGATTCGTGTCTATGCGGATGTCGTGTTTAATCACATGGCCAATGAATCTTCGAGCCGCTCCGATCTTCAGTATCCTAATCAAGCCGAGATGGAGTGTTATCAAAGCCAAGCTGCGTACTACCAAACGCAAAAACTCTATGGCGATCTCAATGAACCGCTATTTGATTTTCCTGATTTTGTTGAAGCATTTGGTATCGAAGATTGGGAAGATAAATGGCAAGTTCAAAATGGTCGAATTACTGGAGGCCCTCAAGATCCGGGTCTGCCTACCTTACGTGTATGTGATAACGTTATTACCCAGCAACAGAGTTACCTAAGGGCACTTAAGCAACTTGGTTTTAAAGGCTTTCGCATTGATGCGGCAAAACACATGACGCTTGAGCACTTACAGCGTGTTTGGACTAAAGAAATCTGTCAGGATATCCATATCTTTGGTGAAATCATTACCAGTGGTGGTGCGAAGAAACCTGAGTACGAACTGTTTTTAGAGCCGTTTTTGGCGCATACCCGGTTTGGTGCCTATGATTTTCCGTTATTTCAAGTCACTTACGATGCTCTTCAGGGTGGGGGCAGTTTAAAAAGTCTTGTCGATCCATATTGTTTTGGCCAAGCACTGTCTGAAAGGCGCGCTATTACCTTTGCGATTACCCATGATATTCCTAACAATCAAGTGTTTGAAAATTTAGTGATGGACGAAGCGCATGAGTGGTTGGCATACAGTTATATATTGGGTAGAGATGGTGGCGTGCCGCTAATCTATACCGACCTTGATACCAGTGGTTATCTCAATAAGCAAAATCAACCTCGTTGGCTCAATGCTTGGGATGATGAGAAAATGATTGCTGCTATTGGCTTCCATAATCATGTTCATGGGGAGCCAATGGAGGTGATAGAAGCGTCAGATGATCTATTGGTATTTGCTCGCGGCGCAAAAGGGATCGTTATCATCAACAAGTCAAAACGTGCGCAGACGGTTGATCTCAATACCACCAGTCAATGGTTGGATTTGCTGAGTGGTCAAACTTACGACCCTAACTCAGGACAGGTTAAGCTCTCGATTACTGGAATCAGTAGTATGATGTTAGTGGTGGATTAATAACAGAAAGGGCACTCGATGAGTGCCCTTTAAAGTTGATTATCCCTAGGTTAAGGTTTACGTCTAGACTGTAAACTTGTTCAATATTGAGTCTTGCTCTCGGATATTTTCCGTTTGAGCTTGCATGGCGATGTTCGCATTTTCAGCTGCATCGGCAACTTGGGTTGATAGGTCTTTGATCTTCACTGTGTTGTTATTGATCTCTTCTGCAACCAAGCTTTGTTCTTCTGCCG
This sequence comes from Vibrio sp., assembly GCF_984391705.1. NCBI lineage: Bacteria > Pseudomonadati > Pseudomonadota > Gammaproteobacteria > Vibrionales > Vibrionaceae > Vibrio > Vibrio sp. Next base: position 19,625 of record NZ_CFHWOM010000039.1, read on the forward strand.
CAGAGGCGATTTGAATGTTCATATCACTGATACGTTGAATGGCATCACGAATGCTATCCAGTGCGACATTGGCTTCCTGCGCTCTTGAAACCGCGTCAGTTGCGGTGCTCTTACTCATGTTCATCGCATTTGCAACGGAGCTTGCGCCGGCTTGGAGCTGTTCAATCATATTGCGAATTTCAGTGGTCGATTCTTGTGTACGTTGTGCCAGAGTGCGAACTTCATCGGCTACAACTGCGAAACCACGACCCGACTCACCCGCACGAGCTGCCTCAATGGCTGCGTTCAGTGCTAACAAGTTGGTTTGATCGGCAATATCATTAATGACCTTAAGAATTGTTTCAATGTTGTCAGTGGCCGATTCAAGCACTTTAACCTCTTCTACTGCCTCATCAATTTTTTGCGACAAGTTATCGATAGCACCTGTCGTATCACTGACGACCGTAGTACCTAAACTGGTCGCATCATCGGCTTCTTTCGCCGCTGCGGCTGCTCCTTGCGCATTGTTAGCAACCTCACCAGAAGTTGTCGCCATTTCGTGCATAGCTGTTGCTAGCTGTTCTAGTTCATGAAGCTGATCTTGCATCGCGGCAGCTGATTCTTGCAGTCCCATCGAAGTCATTTCAGAACCACGTAAAATTTCTGAACCAATTGCTTTTGATTGGGTGATGAGTTGTTGCAGAGTGCCTGTAAAGTCATTAAAACCAGAGGCAAGCACAGAGAATTCTTTGTCAGTTTTGGTATCAAGACGTTTAGTTAAGTCACCTTGCCCAGAAGCTACATCTTGAATGGCATCGTTAAGTGTATCGAGTGGTTTCATTAGTGCGCGAATAAGCATTAATAGGATAAACACACTGACAACCAAAGCGATGATGGTATACAAAATCGAGCTGTTGCGGAGGTCTGCAAGCGATTGATAAGCCACTTCCTCGTCGAGAATAACGCCAATATACCAATCCTCGCCAGGGACCTTGGAAAAATCGAGAGTGTATTGTTTACCTTCTAATATGACTTGCTGAGGATCTTCTTTGATTCGAGCATCGCCCAAGAAATCTTTCATCGGCATACCATTTAGCTCTGTTTTAGGGTGAGCAATGGTTGTACCATCTCCGGCTACGATAAACACATAGCCAGCATTAAACAGCTGCACACGATTCACGAGTTCAGCCAAAGCGGCCAAGCTTACGTCGTAGAATATAGCACCGATGAACTGGCCGTTATCACGCACTGGTGTGGCAATGGACACCAATATTTCGCCAGTTGCTGAATCGGCATAAGGGGCGGTAATAATGAGTTTGCCGGAGTTTTTGGCATCTATGTACCATGGACGAACCCTAGGATCCCATGTTGGACCAGGATTCCAAGAAGGATCGTTATTGATATTGGACCCATCTTTTTCAAAGCCTAGACCTGCGAGCAAGAAGGTCTCTTTCACGACAGCGCGTGTGAGAACAGTTTCAATAGAACTCGGGGTTAAGTCAGCTTCTAACATACTGGTCGCGTAGGCTGCGATGGCCTTACGACTATTAATCTCAGCTCCGGTAGTGTCCCTTACACCATCAACGATTTCATTAACGCTTGACGTAACTTGAGAGCGGATTTCTGATTTAACGGTGTAATATTGCTGTAGAGTCAACAAGGTGACAGTGGCAAGCAGTAGAAGAGAGGATGCGGCCACGATTTTATGGCTGAATTTCATTCGTTAATCCCTGTCTATAAAATTAAGCGGTTACTTATAGATTTATAGTTAGGAAATGAGTATTCAGCCAGTAAATCGCTAAACTTTTCTATGACCTACCTAAAAGAAGGGCTTCTAGTTGAGTGAAGGTCTGGTCATTGCCCTCAAACAGAAGTTCAACCACTTGAGGACGTTTCTTTCCAGAGAGCATCATTTTGCTCGCTTCGCGCATTTTTAAGACGAGCTGCAGCTCAGTAGAAAGCACCGAGTCTCTTCCATCCCATTTCCAATGATTAATCTGCTGAGTTAGCGGACTCTCTTTTAGCTTGGGCGAGAAGCCAGAGATTTCTGTTTTGAATACCGCTAGGAGCTCATTGTCCATCTCAAAGTTTCTTGTCTCATCGCTTAAACGATGGATGAGTGCGCGTGAAAGCTCGTTGAGTTTCACGTATCCCCCTTTGGCTGGCAGCGTTAATTGAACGCGGCTAGAAAGCTCAACAGTTTGAGTTTTAGAGTTTGGGAAATAAGTAATCGCGCATAAGGTGTCAAACGGTAACCAGAAAGTATCACCCGCTTCCACTGCGTACTCCAACTTGCCCAGCTTAATCAGCACTAAGCCTTCTGTTACGTGCAAAAGGGTATGCTTCAATAGTTTTCGTCTTGGTGTACTAGAGAGAAAGTCATGTTGCGAAGCGTGGTGTGAAATAGCGTAATGCATGGTGATACTCGTTTCCAATGGGGCGCTAAGGGTAACTCGTCTAGTCAAAAAAACCAATCTCAAATCAAATTGATCTCATTACGTGGTCTGACCTTTGTAAATCTGAGAGAAGTATAGCTGCTAAGATGTCTATCTATGCGTAGAATAGGCCAGCTTTTTGTTTGACGTAACTAAAAATGACTAAAACTAACGACCCATTTATCGATATCCGTCCATATAATGATGACGAGATTCCAGCGGCGATTGATCGACTGGTAAACGACGAAGAATTCATCAGTGCTATCTTGCAGCACCGTTTCTCCAACCACGCAGGTTGGTTTAAAGCCCTAATGTCTCCGCTAGTAAAAGTTTACTTGCGTATGAAGTGGTCTAAGCTGAACTCTGTAGAAGCGATTCAGCTAGAAGTGAAAAAGTACCTAGATCAAACCTTAAACACTACGACCAAAGGTGTAACATACAGTGGACTAGAGAAACTGGATAAGCAGCAGTCGTATTTGTTTGTTTCTAATCATCGAGATATTGCGATGGATCCCGCGTTAGTGAACTATGGCTTATACCAGAGTGAACATAAAACGGTCCGTATTGCCATTGGTGACAACCTGCTTAAGAAGCCGTGTGCAACCGAACTGATGCGCCTTAACAAAAGCTTTATCGTGAAACGCTCGGCCAAAGGGCCGCGTGAGATGATGAAAGCGCTGGGTACCTTATCTGCATACATTAAGCATTCTTTGGATACTGGCCATTCTATTTGGATTGCACAGAAGGAAGGTCGTGCTAAAGATGGCAACGATTTTACGGATCCTGCGATTTTAAAAATGTTTCATGTTGAAGGGCGCAAACAAAAGGTTGAGTTCTCTGAATACATTAAATCGCTAAAAATCGTTCCTGTGTCTATCTCTTATGAAAACGATCCTTGTGATATCGCTAAAGCGTTAGAGCTTTGGGAGAAAAACGAGCAAGGAAGTTACGAGAAAGGTGAGTTTGAAGATATTGAAAGCATTATCCAAGGTATCGTTGGAGATAAGGGCCGCGTCCATGTGGCTTTTGGTGATGTGATTGAACAAACCTTTGAGACGCCAGACGCGCTAGCAGAAGAAATTGACCGTCAGATTCACTTAAACTACAAGCTGTTTCCGATCAACCAATTGGCGGCAGGTGATGAACAAGTCGATTCTGATGTAAAACAGAGTTTGAAAGATAAGCTAGTACAGCTTCCAGAAGCGGCTCAGCCTTACTTGATTGCCAGCTATGCGAATCCGGTGAATAACCAACAGTAGAAATCCGCAGCAAGTATAAAAAGGGATGCTCACAGGCATCCCTTTATTGCTCTTGTATCATGCTATGGCGCAACTGCTCCACCGAGGTTTAGTTTGGTGGGCCACTTGCTAATACGGTTTCCGCCAAGATAGATATTGCCGCGAACCGTCATCGTGTTGGGAAACTCAGTCAGCTGTGAACCGCCAATATAGAGGTTACCATCCACGATAAGCCCTTCGGGCAACTTGGTTATCGGGGTTCGTATCACACTTAAATCCCCTTTCACTCTTAATCTTGGTGGTAAAGAAGTCAGCGGGTTATCTGTCAGATTCAAATAACCACCCAGCTGAATACCTGGGGGCCAACGCTTGATGTTTGCGCCAAGAAGGTTGGCGTAACCTTTTATCATTACTCCTTTATCTATTTTGTTCAGTGCACTATTAGATGCATCTAAACTTCCTTGAATATCTATTCCTTCTGGCAATCGTTTAATCTGTGTCTTAGATATATTTAGATTCCCTTTTACTACCAATCCTGCTGGTAGTTCATCATAGGGCTTATTTCTTAGATCGAGATTACCGTAATTATCTAAGTGATTGAGTATTCTAAATGGATCAAGAGGCTGCGCGTGACTTGAACCTACAAATACACTAAACAGAATGACTAGAGTAACGAGTCTCATATTTTAGCTTCGTCAATTTGAGTTAACGTAAGTATTAATTAGATAAGGGCTTTGGGTCAATTGTGAAGAGGGGGGAAATAAAAAAACGGGCAAAATGCCCGTCTTAAATATGCTCTGATTGCCTAGCGAGTCAATGAACGTGTTTTTAGCTCAAAAATCAGCTTTTCTGCACTAACTTCAAACTTGAAGCGTGCTGTTAGCTCAGTCGATGTCTCGTCGATAGTCGTCACTTCGTGCTGTACTTCTGCTGACACTTGTTTTGCTAGTTCAACATACTTAGCTAGCTCACTTTCAAGAAGTGTTTTGCCTTCTGCGTAGATAGTCACTTCTGCTACGTCATCACCTTCTTTGATGATAAAACCCATCTCACCAGCGCAGCCACAAGCTTCACATACATCTTGTTGTTCAGTGCTCATCTCAATATATCCTCTTACAAAATCTACGGATATTTTAACGAGTTATTTGAGGTTTATCCATAAAAAGAGAAGGGTGTTCCAATTGTATAAATTCAGTATGCTATGTTGATAGGTGGTTAAATTTAGGGTGCTATTGCGAATAACTCCTAACAATGGTGAGATCTAGATCACTAATTAACGAAATTTAATGTCATTAATGCGTCAGAATGCCATTCAGTTAGTTGTCAGCAAATGTAATTTATAAGAATATCGGCAGTCCAATTATATAAACAAAAGATGATGCCTTTTCATTTCATAAATATCCATGATGTTATTTATGAAACTTTAGCCAATATCATAATTAGATGGTTCATACGGTTTAAATGTGGTAGGGTGTTCAGGGTTGGTTTCAAGAATATAAGTCTTGTTTAATTGATGCCTGTACATTCATGGAAGCTAATTCGATAAGGTTTTAATGATTAACTCTTTTTGAGTTAGACAGACGGATTTACAAAGAGAAGAGCCTGAACATGCCAAAGCGTAGTAAAGAAGATACTGAGATCACCATCCAAAAAATTATGGACGCCGTTGTTGATCAACTTTTGCGTCTAGGTTACGACAAAATGTCTTACACAACCCTGAGTCAGCAAACAGGTGTGTCTAGAACCGGGATTAGCCATCACTTCCCTAAAAAGACAGACTTCACAGCGGCGCTAGACGGTCGTATTTTTAAGATGTTTGTTGAGCACGTTGAATTTGATAACGGCTTAGAAGCGTTTTCATCTAGTTGGGTGAAGGCGTTGGACAACGAAGAGTTCCGTGCAATTCTACGTCTACTATTCCACCATATTGTGACCGCGCAAAACACTCATGAGTTTGCGATCAACGGTATTGACCGCCTATACAAAATGACAGAAGCTCAGTTTGGAGAAGGCAGTGGTAAAGAGCTAGAGTGGCTAATTGGTAAGTCTCTCGTTCGCATGGTGTAATAACCAGTCTTGTGTAAAAGAGCCCTCAATTGAGGGCTCTTTTCGTTTTAAGATCCGATTGATAGCGTTAGCGGCTTACACCTTCCTAAACTGAGAAACCAACTTGCCTTGTGAGTTAAGGTTTGTGACTAAATCTTCACACTCATCTTTCGTATCACTGGCTAGAATAATACTTGACAAAATTGCTCAAGAATTTGTTTGAAAATGGCTTTAATCCCTGAAATCTAACCATCCTGGTCTACCATTAAACTTATTAATGAAACATGTTCCATTACAGTTAATGAATTGGTCGTAACTTGGTAGAGGGGTTATTCATGTCTCAAGGGTCTACTATCGGCACGTATGCGAGTGCTGAGAGCTTACTGAAACTTCATGATTTGAATGAAGCAGATTTGGCACTAATTAGAAAGTTTGGTGACATGATGGTGCCAAAGTTAGACGACTACGTTCGCCACTTTTACGATTGGTTAGAGAAGCAACCAGAGTATCAACAGTTTTTCTCAGAACAAACCAAACTTAAAAAAGTACAAGCGTCTCAAGTTGACTACTGGAATACCTTCTTTCAAGCCAATATTGATGAACGTTACATAAAGCAACGTCGGGAAGTGGGTGAAATTCATGCGCGCGTTGGTCTGCCACTACCCACCTATTTTGCCGGTATGAACATATCTATGGTGATTTTTACCAAAAGAATGTATGACGGGAGCCTCTACAGTGATGAATATAGTTCTCTTGTGACTGCCTTTACTAAGTTACTGCATCTCGATACCACTATTGTAGTTGATACCTATTCTCGCTTAATCAATAAGCGTATTGCTGAGCAAAGTGAAGCCTTGTTGGCGATGTCTACCCCGGTCACTATGGTTTGGCAAGATATCTTAATGCTACCTATTGTTGGGATTATCGATTCGAAACGAGCTCAGGATATTATGACCGCTGTCCTAAATAAGATCTCTGAACACAGAGCAAAAATCTTCATCATGGACATATCAGGTGTTGCTGTTGTGGATACTGCAGTGGCTAATCATTTCATAAAAATCACCAAAGCTACCAAGTTAATGGGCTGTGATTGTTTGGTGTCAGGTGTCTCGCCTATGATAGCTCAAACCATGGTGCAACTAGGGATCAATGTGGGTGAAGTCAAAACCAACGCGACGCTGCGTGATGCGTTGGAAAATGCCTTCGAAATAATGGGATTAAATGTACAAGCGTTAAAGCAATTGTCAGAGCGGTAGTGGAAGTATGCCTAAGTCCATTTCAATTAGCCGTCTTAGTAACGTCTTGGTGGCGACCGTTCAAATAGATCTGAGTTCGGAAGTGTTAGATAACTTTCGCAGAGACCTCTTAGACAAAGTTCGAGTACATGCCGTCCGAGGGGTTCTCATTGATTTATCTGAGGTTAAAACACTGGACCGAATGGATATGGACGCTTTGATGCAAATTGTCGCTACAGTCGAAGTGATGGGAAGAAACTGTGCATTTGTGGGTATTCGACCTGGCATTGCGATGGCCTTGGTCAATATTGGCTATGACACTGAGTCACTTCGTTGTGTCCGCACAATTGATGATGGACTGGTGATGATTGGACATTGAGGAAGTGACGTTGGATACGCTAGAAACCACGATTGAAACTTATCGAATTTGTTCTGAGTCGGACGTGATGAGCGCTGCCATTTCAGTATACACCTTGGCTAAGGGGGACCACTTTTCTGACGCAGCGGTGAGTGAGGTTTCAACTTCAGTTTCGGAGCTAGCCATGAACATTGTTAAATACGCAGACGAAGGATCGATTGTGGTTAGCTCGATAGATGGCCCACATCGGAGTGGCCTGAAGGTTGTTGCTACTGATAATGGTCCTGGTATCGAGAACATCTCTGACGCATTGACTGAAAACTTCTCGACTGGGAGTTCATTAGGGCTGGGTTTACCTGGCGTACAGCGAATGGTTGATGAGTTTGACATTGAATCAGAATCAGGGAAGGGCACCAAAGTCACTATCATTAAGTGGAAAACGTAATATGGGGTTTGAGTACAGCGTCTATTGCGTTCCCTATCAAGGTGAACCTGAAGCAGGGGATGGTCATTTTATTCATCTTATGGATGGAGGGGCGATTGTCGTCATTATTGATGTCTTGGGGCATGGTCCAAATGCTGCTCGTTTGGCTCGGATGATGGAGAGTAAGCTAGAAGAAATTGTTTGTGACGATATTAAACAGATTGTCAACACGTTGCATGAAGATCTCGTGGGCTCTCTTGGGGCTGCGTTAACGGTTGTTTATTTTGACCTCGACAGTAAAGTTGCGAGAGGCATTGGGATAGGCAATACGCTTATACGCCAACTTGGGCACAATTATCGCTCTTTCGCTGCTCAAGCGGGTATTGTTGGTGAGCTATTGCCAACACTTAGACCATTTGAGTTTTCTTTTGAGGCAGATGAGACTTACTTATTCACCACAGACGGCGTAAAAGAAAACATAGATCGCGAAGAGCTGGAATTTGCTAATAGTAAAGCACTCGATTATCTCTCTTGCCATTTTGTCCGAAGCTTTAGTAAGCCTTACGACGATGCGACAGCCATAGTAGTCAGGTACTGCGATGACTAAATTATATGAGTTTATCGTTGATAATAACGATCTTGTGCGGTTAGCTCTACGCAAGAAGCTGACGGCATGCCTTGAAATTATGGGTTACACACCTCAGAAAAGAGACCAGCTGATTATTCTCAGTGGTGAAGTGATGCTTCGTTTGTTCGACGAAGTGGATACCCTCATTATGAAGGTTTCCATTGATACTGAAGGATTAGTCGTTACATGGTCTTATGACGATAGTAATCAAACTATGCCTTCCGTCACTATCCCCCTACTAAACATCACGCGCTCAGGTAACGGGCTAACCTGGTATATCCGTTCTCAGTCGCCACTAACTTCAGAGATAGTAGACAGACTTTCCGCGATTATGACAGAAAAGTCGCGTGACGAACTAATGCAAGAATTGCGCAGCAAAAATCAGCAACTGGCTCTACATCAAGAAGGCTTAGAGCAAGAAATTGAACGTCGTACACGTGATCTACAAGCCAGTGAGGCGCTATCTCGAACCATCATCGAAGGCGCTCCTTCTAGTGTTGCGATCATTGATAGCCAGCAGAGAATCATCTTGTGGAATAAAACCGCAGAGCAAACCTATGGTTATCGGTTTGAAGAGGTTGAAGGTGAAAATCTATGTGAGCTGCTTAAGATTGAGATTCCCGATGAGTTGCAAGAGATACTCACGGGCACGCTCACGATAGAACACCAAAGTAGGGTCAACGGTGGCTTTTTCGAAGTTCAGACTTATACCTCCTCGGGGCGCATGATTCCGATTGATCTGGGGATTACGATTTTTCTTTTTGATGATGAGTGCCGTGCAGCTATGTTTCTGCGCGATGTTACGGCTCGTAAAATTGTCGAGGAGGAGTTGAATAAAGCTCGCTCTAAAGCGGAAGAAGCGGTCGAAGTGAAGTCGATGTTCCTTGCTAATATGAGCCATGAAATCAGAACCCCTATGAACGCCATTATTGGTATGTCTCATCTAGCGTTAAAAACCGACCTGACTCCCAAGCAACATGACTACATTTCAAAAATCCACAACTCGGCATCGCTGCTGTTAGGCATCATCAACGATATCTTGGACTTCAGTAAAATAGAAGCGGGAAAGTTGTCAATTGAGAACATAGAGTTTCATCTTGATGACGTGCTACACAATGTTTCAATGGTCACCGGGCAAAAAGCGTTTGAGAAAGGCCTGGAACTGATTTTCAAAATTGACCGAGCAGTACCTAAAATCCTCTATGGAGACCCGCTTCGTTTAGGGCAAATTATCATTAACTTAGTTAATAATGCCGTCAAGTTTACCGATCAAGGTGAAATCACGGTACACGTCGAGGGCAGTAAGCATTCTAGTGATAAGGTTGAGCTAACTTTTGAGGTTCAAGACACCGGTATCGGGATGACTCCGGAGCAATCCAACAAACTCTTTAATGCTTTTACCCAAGCGGATGGTTCAACCACTCGTCGTTACGGTGGTACTGGCCTTGGGTTGTCGATCTGTCGTCGCTTAGTTGAGCTAATGGAAGGGCAGATACATGTTGAGAGCGCAGTTGGTGAAGGAAGTCGCTTTATATTCAGTGTGGTTGCGGGCTTTATTGAAGGCGGTCGACATAAAGTGAATGTGGTGCCGTCGACACTACACGATGTCAATGCGTTAGTTGTTGACGATAACGAACATGCACTATTGGTAATGGAGGACTTACTAGAGGTTCTTCCCAATAGGCCGACGTTAGTCTCAAGTGGTGAAAAGGCCATTGAAGCCCTTCAGAAAGCTTCCGATGAGAACCAGCCCTATAACTTGGTGTTTATGGACTGGAAAATGCCGGAAATGAGCGGTATCCAAGCAACCCAAAAATTGCGCAAAGTGCTGCCAAGCCACTCTCAACCCAAAGTCGTGATCGTCACCGCGTACGATAAAGAAGATATTTCTGAAGAACTCGATGATCTCGATGTGTCGGGCTTCCTATCTAAGCCAGTTGGGGAGTCTTATCTGTTTGACTTACTCATGGACCTGTTTGGCCCTACGCGTCAAGAGAACAAAAAACACCATACAGCCAAGCATGTCAAAGACAGTTCATTGCGTGGATTGAACGTCCTGTTAGTCGAAGATAACGAAATCAACCAGCAAATAGCGGTGGAGTTAATGGAAGAGAAAGGGCTTAAGGTTACGGTGGCAAACAACGGTCGAGAAGCCATTGATACGCTTGAGTCTGACTATGCAGAGGGCGCTTGTCATTTTGATATCATATTTATGGATCTGCAGATGCCCGTGATGGACGGTTATGAAGCGAGCAAGCACATTCGGTCAGATGAACGCTTTGATTCGGTACCTTTGGTTGCGATGACGGCTCACGCTATGATCGAAGAACGTGAACGATGCTTGAGCATAGGAATGAACGACCACGTATCTAAGCCCATCGATCCCGAGGTCTTATTCTCTACCATTAAACGCTGCTGTTCTGATTTTCACGCTGAGGAAATAGAGGAAGTCGAAGTTCCATTAGATGCTCATGAACAGAGTGACAGTCACGAAACAGAGAAAGCAATGTGTTTGGAAGACGTTAATTCTCTTGACTTAAAGAATGGCCTTTTGCGTGTCGCGGGAAATGAAGCTTTGTATCGTCGCTTGCTGTCTCAATTGATTGATAAGGAGTTCGATTTTGTCTCTAGACTGAACATCGCTTTAGAGAAACAAGATTACGACTATGCGTGTTTAATCACTCACACTTTAAAAGGTTCTGCTGGGAACCTGGGTATGGTTCGTCTATTTGATATTGCTGCCAGATTGGAAACTTTGCTTAGCAACCCAGAACAAACTGCAGAGATAACCGCGACCAAAGATGAACTTGAACAATTCATTGGGCCATTTCTAACCCAAGTCTGCGATGGGTTGGGGAGGCGTTATCCTTCTGAAATTAAGGATGGTTTAGATGATGATAGTATCGCGTTAATACTACAACTCGATATGTTGCTCAATGAATTTGATGCAAGTGCTATTGAGTTTCTTGACGAGCATTATCTGCGCTTCAATACTTTACTAGAGGCACAGGCATTTGAAACTTGTTGTCGTTATATTAATGATTGTGATTTTCTTTCAGCGAGTATGGCTTTAAGGAAGGCTGCCAGCATTTATCCGATTGATTCGGATAAAATGTTTGGAGGTGGAGATGGATAATTTGGAATCTAGCGTATTGGTGGTTGATGATAACGCGGAGAACCGAGTGTTATTGAGTGGGTTGCTGAAACCACACCACAAAGTGCTAGTGGCGATAAATGGCGAGCAAGCGCTTAGCTTAGCCAAGAGCAGACAACCAGATATTATTTTGCTCGACATTATGATGCCAGAGATGGATGGCTACGAAGTTTGCTTACATTTAAAGTCTGATCCGGTGACTGCGTCGATACCTGTGATTTTTTTAACGGCTAAGACTCAGATCGAAGATGAACAGCGAGGGTTTGAAGTTGGCGCTGTTGATTACATCCTAAAGCCAATCAGTCCGCCAATCCTAATCTCTCGTATCAACACTCATTTGAAGTTACGCGGCGCGATGGATGAGCTTTCTCACCAAAATGAGGTGTTGGAAGAAAGAGTGAAAGAGCGGACCCATGAGCTCGAAACTCTCCAAGATGCAACCATAGGTGCAATGGCATCATTGGCGGAAACGAGAGATAACGAAACGGGTAACCATATTCGTCGTACTCAAAACTATGTCAAAGTGTTGGCTGAAGGGCTGTTACGCACGGGGCAATATTCGAATGAGTTATCAAAAGAGGTTATTGAGCTACTCTACAAGTCAGCTCCTCTGCATGACATTGGTAAGGTCGGTATCCCTGACAGTATTTTGCTTAAACCAGGAAAGTTAACAGACGAAGAATTTGAAATAATGAAGAATCACACGGCATTAGGACGCGATGTTTTGTTAAATGTAGAGTCTTCGATTGATTTTGAATGTGACTTTTTAAAAATCGCGATAGAAATTGCCTTTAGCCATCAAGAAAAGTGGGATGGTAGCGGATATCCGTTAGGGTTATCTGGCACAGATATTCCGCTAAGTGCTCGTATGATGGCCATTGCAGATGTGTACGATGCATTGATTTCTGAACGAGTGTATAAACCAGCATTTTCCCACGATAAAGCAGTAAGCATCATATCTGACAGCTCCGGTAGTCATTTTGACCCTCTTCTTGTGAAGATCTTTCTTGAGATTGAAAATGAGTTTCGTGATATTGCGAGTACCTACCGAGATGACGGCTTTGATGAAGACTCATTTAATCTTACTGGTTAATGCCTAGCTTTTGGTTGTGTTGCGCTTTTAGTGTACTTGTTTTAGTCAAGATTTCATCAAGTACCCGTACCTGATGCGCTAACTATCTGTTAAACTTAATCTATTAATTGTACGAATAGCAGTAGGTGTACGAATGTCTTATCCAGTCCTAATATGTGACGACTCTGCCTTAGCGAGAAAACAAATGGCTCGCTCATTACCTGCTTCGCTAAATGCAGAAATAACCTTTGCTGTTCATGGCTTGGATGCATTAGAGCAGCTAGAACAAAATCAATTTAAGTTGATGTTCTTAGATTTGACCATGCCGGAGCTAGACGGCTTTGGTACTTTGGAAGAAATTGGTAAGCGCGGTATTGATATTCCTGTCGTCGTGGTGTCAGGGGATATTCAGCCGAAAGCAAAAGAGCGCGTGATGTCGCTTGGTGCGAAGGCCTTTATTCAAAAGCCCATTGATAAAGATGCGCTTAATGATGTACTGCGAACTTTGGTTCAGCCTGCAGATCGACCTCAAGTCATTACTCCAGTCTCTCTTGAACTTCCAATCCTACGTCGTCGCGATATTTATATGGAAGTTGCAAACGTATCGATTGGTCGTGCTGCAGATGCGCTCGCTCGTCACTTTGATGTATTTGTTCACCTTCCTTTACCAAACGTCAATATATTTGAAGTAAGTGAGCTTCATATGGCGTTAAGAGATCTGGCGGAAAACGATCAGGTTTCTGGTGTGTGTCAGGGATTCAGTGGTGAAGGTATCGCAGGTGAAGCACTTGTCCTTCTGAGTGACTCTAGTGTTTCTGACCTTAAAAAATTGATGAAAGTGCCAGCGGATAGCGAAGAACTAGAAGAGTTAGAGCTGCTCATGGATGTCTCCAACATCTTAGTAGGCTCATTCCTTAATGGCCTCGGCCAGCAAGCGGAAGTTCGTTTTTTCCAAAGCTCCCCTGTATTGCTTGGGCAACATATCTCTATTGATTCAGTGATTCAGTCCACCTCAGGTTCGTTCAAGAAAACCATGACATTTGAAGTCAGCTACAACATTGACCAAACATCAATACGATGTGATTTGCTGTTTATGTTTGTTGATGAATCGTTGCCGCTTCTCGACAATAAGCTGGCCTACCTAATGGAGGACTTTTAATGATATCTCTTCCTGCAGAATTTGAGCAATTCCACTGGATGGTGGACATGGTACAAAACGTTGACCTTGGGCTGGTGGTACTAGACCGAGACTACAAAGTACAAGTATGGAATGGCTTCATGACTCACCATAGTGGTGTGCAAGCTCATGATGCGATCGATAAGTCGATTTTTGAGTTGTTTCCGGAGATCCCTCAAGATTGGTTCAAGCTCAAAACTAAGCCTGTCTATGACTTAGGCTGCCGCAGTTTTATCACATGGCAACAACGTCCATACCTTTTTAAGTGTCGTAATGTTCGCCCAGTGACGCAACAAGCAGACTTTATGTATCAAAACATCACGCTTAACCCAATGCGAACACCTACGGGAGAGGTACGCTCATTGTTTTTGTCGATACAAGATGCGACGGCAGAAGCGCTGGTCTCAATAAACAGCTAATTTGATAACAACGCCAAGGTTTTCCTTGGCGTTGTTTTATATCCTCAATCATTATTTATCTTCTAATGGCATAGATGATGGCGTTACCGCAAATGCTCTATACGGCGGAGCAGATTAAACTAGGTGAAGTAAAAGCAGCAGAGCAGGCTGGCGTTGAGTTGTGTCAGCTCATGCAGCGTGCAGGTCAAGCAACGTTTGAGTTACTGCAAGGTCAGTACCCTAACGCGTTCCACATTACTGTCGTGTGTGGCGCAGGTAATAACGGTGGTGACGGCTTTGTTGTCGCAACACTAGCAAAGCAAGCAGGCTTGCACGTAGACTTGTTTATGACTATTGAAGCCTCTCGTCTAATTGGTGACGCTGCGAAAGCGCATCAAGCGTGGTTAGATATTGGTGGTGATATCGTACCATTAGGGCAATTAGCGCCAAGCTTAAAGAGCTGTGATGTAATTATTGATGGCATTTTAGGGACAGGGCTAAAAGGGCAGGTACGTTCTAACCTTCTGCCAGTATTCGAATCCATTAACCTCTCAGGCAAGCCTACTCTAGCCATCGATATCCCCTCGGGCCTATGTGCTGACACGGGAAAAGTGTTAGGCAAGGCGATTTGCGCCACACATACGATTAGCTTTATTGGCCTAAAACAAGGGTCAGTGACAGGGCAAGCAAGGGACTTCGTAGGAGAGCTTCATTTTGCTAGTCTTGGTGTTGATAAGGCGTTTTCCGAGCTTAGCCCTTCTGTGACCTCAAGGTTAACCTATCAAGATACATTTCCTCTATTGCCCAAGCGTATTGCCACAGCGCATAAGGGCAGCCATGGACGCTTAACCTGTATTGGCGGCAATCAAGGTTATGCTGGTGCTATTCGTCTTTGCGCCCAGGCGGCGGCTAGAAGCGGGGCGGGGTTAGTGAGTGCGCTGTGTCATGCGAGTTCGTTAATACCTCTGCAAGTGGCTTGCCCAGAAGTAATGGCGCGAGAGTGGATGGGTGATGAGCTCGATCTTTTTCATCGACTTGAGAAGCAAAATGTTATTGCAATAGGACCAGGATTAGGGAGTGACGATTGGGCCAAAAACGCAATGCTCTGGGTGAGTGGTATAGAAGTCATTAAAGTGGTGGACGCTGATGGCCTTAATTTGTTGGCACAGTTTCCCAAGCATGACAATCAACGTGTGATAACCCCGCATCCGGGGGAGGCGGCTCGATTATTAGGCGTGACAGTCGAAGATGTTGAAGCAGATAGATATCGTGCTGTGAAACAAATTCAAACTCAATACGGTGGAGTGGTAGTGCTCAAAGGGGCGGGTACCCTAATCACAGATGGCAAACAACTTCATGTATGCTCAGTTGGAAACCCAGGTATGGCATCAGGCGGCATGGGTGACGTGTTAACAGGCGTAATTGCGGCGTTGATTGCGCAAGGATTATCGATTTTTGATGCTGCAAAGTTGGGAGTGGTCGTCCACAGCCAAGCCGCAGATGATTTGGTCGCTTTGGACGGTCTTGTAGGGCTTGCGGCAAGCGATCTTATCTCGCAAATTCGCCGCAGGCTCAATGGCCTTGAGTAAGCTCCCATGTTGCCTTTGTTGGCCAATGCAGAAGCTTTTTTGTGACTTCGATTGTTATTTTATTCAATTTCGCTACAATGCTCGTTCGCTCCTGAGTTGTGCATCCGTATTTGCATATAAAAGGAGCCGATTCTGGTCTTTAATCGTTTGAATTTAATATTAAAGACATAATTTGAATTGCATGTGTTGCTTGGTGTGCAACACCACTGTAAAGGATATTTTAATGCCTATTATTACTCTTCCTGACGGCAGTCAGCGTCAATTTGACAACCCTGTT